>JBBRJE010000153.1:0-7249 GCA_038219845.1 Bacteroidia bacterium | reverse complement strand
GATGAGAGATAATGTAGAAGAGTTTATGTATAAAAGAAAAAATGATAAAATCCAGGTGCAAAAATATTTTCGTGAAAAGCACGTCAGATATGCAGCATAGAAAATTAACACGACTTAATTGATGACCACATTAATAATTCTTCCAACCATTGGGAGATCAAGGGCAAAAAAGGTACAACGATTTCTTTTTATCCGGGTGGTTTAAAAACACCTGGTGGAAATATCGTTACCGGAAATGTCGAGATTGAACTGAAAGAAATTTATACCAAAGGAGATATGATCTTAAGCGGTATTTTTCCAACCTCTTATGGTAAATTATTAGTCAGCGGGGGAGAACTATTTCTAAATGCGAAACAAAACGGAATTGAACTTCATATTACAGATACGAATCATATCAAGGTAAAAATACCTTATGATGGGAAAGATACAAATGCAATGTATGTATTTTATTCCGATAGTTCAAGCCTTTACAGCAAAACCAATTCAACTGGCTGGGGAACTAAGAAACAGATTACCACGAGATTAGATTCATTGGGAATATTTTCCTATTATTTCCCTATTGAAAATATGAAATGGCTTAATTGTGATTATAATTGGGGATCTCTTCCACTTACCTTAGTTAAGATAAATACCAGGATACAAGCTTCAACTTCAAAAACACCCTTATTTTTATATCCTTTAAGGGAATAAATACGGCTGTATCTCTCACTGAAAGAAATTCAAACAATTATTATATAAGCAACATTCCAATCAATATTCCAATCAATAAAGATGTGACTTTTGTAGCGTTCTCTGAGAAGAATGGGCAATATTATTCATCTTTCTCAGATAGTAAAATTGCATGTAACCATATTCAGAATATAACCCTTACACCAACCACTATGACGCAATTCAAGGCCCAGCTTGCATTATTGCAATAATTTACATGAAATATGTACTTATGATTGAAATAATAATTTAATGGAAGTAAAACCCGAATTGTTAAAAGAACTGATCAATGGCTCACGTAATGGGGTATTTTCTTACTTCACTCACAAATAGACAATGTATACAACTATATCGCGAATCAGGAAGAACATCTAGTGTTTCTTTGTCCACGGACTGAAGTCCATGGTTACAAAATGATCAGAGCCTACGGCTCTTTGATAGTGTAGATTCTATCAATTTCATAAACTTTATTAAATCGGGAGATAATCGTGACCCTTTGATTTTAACGAACACATCAAAATCCGAATAACCCCTCTACCTCCGGGGCCATGAATGCCGGCATTTCTTTTAATCCTTTTAATTTATTGCTTTTTCCACTAACTTCGTAGCAATGTTTATACGAAGAGTTTGCCTTAGTTTTTTGCTTTTTGCATCCCTGGTTTCCTTTGCACAAAACAAAAAGCCTGTATCGCACCTGGCCAGCGCCCCTTTAACAAGCAGCTGTGTAGTGGCCAACCTGCCCCCGGATCAGGCCGATACCATGTTTCATTATCATCAGGAACCTATAGAACCCGGTGAAAGGGATCCACGATTCCTATTTCATAAACGGCATTTGCCCAATAATACCTGGAGCAACTATTTTGAAGTTAAAAATACGAATACATTAAATAAAACCAATAGTGGCAACTTTCAACTTGGGGCCCAGGCGAAATTTGGCATCTATATCAACGGCACACCCCCCGACAATACAATGGCCATCTCCAATGCAGGTAAGGTCGTTGCATCCATCAATGTAAGAATAGGATTTTATGATAGCACCGCCGCCACCTTAAAAGCCCAGATGAATATCGCCTCCTTCCTCAATGATGCCACGCTCACTCAAGCCAATTTATTCGATCCGAGAGTGATTTATGATCCCAAAGCCGACCGCTATATTTATGTTGTATTAAGCGGAAGCACCGACGCCACAACCAAAGTGGTTATCGGCTTCTCGCAAACCAACGACCCAATTGGCGCCTGGAAATTTTATACCCTGGCCGGTAACTTCGATGGATCTCAGTCCTGGTTCGATTATCCTAATATTGCGGTTACAGATAAAGAGCTGATCATCACCGGCAATCTTTTTTATTCACCGAGCAATACCTTTAACCAGGCTGTCATACTTCAAATTAATAAGGCCGATGGTTATAATGCAGCAACCACCCTGCAATATAAATTCTGGGATAATATTTATGATGCCATCGGTCAGGGTGCATTCACGCTCGTGCCCGCCATCAATGGCACGCTGCAATCCTACGGACCCAATTTTTACCTCGTCAGCATCTCCTCCCAAAGCACCTCCCGCATCAGCTTCTACGAGATCACCAACCTATGGAATATAGCTTCATCACAATTAATTTTAAAATCAATCAATGCCGATCAATACAGCACCCCGATTTATGATGCCCAACAGAAAGGCAGCTCCAAAAGGCTGGATATAAAGAAGAACAGGATTCGAAGCGCCTATTACGCCAATGGGATACTCCATTATGCATTCATCACCCCCACCAATACCTTTGGGTCCGTATCTGCAATTGCTTATGGAAGGTATGATATTGCTACAGCCTCGGTGAGGCATATGTATATCGGTGAAACTGGCAATAACTTTGCCTTCCCGGCGATTATGCATTTTAGCAACCTTGATTCGAAAAATATAAGCCTGCTCACTTATGTAGCATCCAATATCAGCATCTACCCCGAGATAAGAACCGTTACCATTGACGAAAATATGATTCCATCGGCATCAATACAGGTGAAGAGCGGTGTTAATTTTGTTGATTATAATCTGGGTGCCGGCGTAAGCGAACGTTGGGGCGATTATACCGGTATCGCCAGAAGGTACAGCAGCGGCAGGCCTGAAACCTGGATCTTCGGATGTTATGGGGAGTCAAATAATAAATGGGGTAATTACCTGGCCCAGGTTACAGCTGAGTCGGATGTTTTACCTCCAACACTTTCAGGAACAGACTCTATTTATCTTGTTCCCAACCCGTGCCTGCGCTATCTCGAACTACATGTGAGCACCGCAGATTCCGCCTACTTCGGAGCTAAGATTTATACCATGAAAGACCAGCTTGTATTTGAAGATAAAACTTTAATACCCACAGGCAAGCATTTAAAAACCTATGATCTGATTGGCTTATCGCCGGCAGAATATATAATAAGAATCAGTAAAAACGATTCAGAATTTAAACCTTCCAAATTCATTTTATTGGGCAAATAATGCGCTTCAGCCTTCTTTCTATCCTCTTATTCGTTACGCTTATAACCCAGGCGCAGCTTATGGATTGGGGCAACCCACAAAAGCTGGCTTCAAGAAATTATTATTGTAAATTTATTGGTTTCAACAACGGGGGTTATTATTATTTACGGTGTAAGAAGACCGATTTCAGGAATGATATCACCATTGAAAAATATTCTCACGGGCTTACCTTGCTCTGGAGCAAAGCCATCAATAATTTTCGCCTGAATGAGGTGATACAACAGGTGGTATTGATGCAGAATAAATTACTGATCATCAGCTCCGAAGAAAATTTCAATACGGGGCTTACCGAACTCAAGACCCTGGCTTTAAGCTTCGACGGGGAAACAGGCAGCGAGTATTCCCAGCTGTTCCAGGTTAAAACATCTGCCTTTTATGACGATGATCCGGCCGACCGGTTTGGCATCAAGCTCAATCAAAAGAAAAATATTTTAGTGGTATGTTACCTAACACAGGGAGAAAAAAAACATGCCGTGCTTAACTATAACATTTTCACTGAATCGTCCGTCGGCATTGGCTCGGGAGGCTATGCCTATGCCAACCAAACCAACCAGTTTTTCATTAATGAGATTCTGGTGGATAACCTCACGATTTATTGTCTGGTGAGCTATAACGATATAAGAAAAAATACAGAAGAAATATATCTTCATGACCTCATCGCCTTCAACTATAATGCGCAAACTTTTTTAAGGATACCCATCCTGCTGGAAGGAAAAATACAAAGTGACCTTGGCCTTTGCCTGGATACCATGCATCATATGCTCAAGCTCGCCGGCTTTTATTCGGAGAAGAAATCCACCTCAGCTGCCGGGGTAGCCCTATACAGCTTACCTCTGGAGGAGCCGGAACATTATACAGTTTCCTATATGCCTTTTCCCAAAGAATTAATTTCTAAGATCATCGGTGAAAGGGCGAGCGAGAAAACCAGGGAGATGGAGGACTTCGTGGTGAACCGCGTGGTGCCCCGCAGCGACGGGGGCTTATTGCTCATCGCCGAATGTTTTTATATTGAGAAACAACCTTATAATACTTATAGCAGCGGCATCCAGGGGGTACCACCACAACAGTCGCTGCTGCGTAATATTTATAATTATGATGAGGTGCTGCTATTCAGTCTGGATAGTAATGCCATCATGGATTGGTGGCAGGTGATTACTAAAAACCAGAATAGTATAAACGATGATGGCTATAATCTTTCCATAGCCACGCTGGTAAAAAAAGACATGATTTATGTTTTTTTCAATCTGAATTACCATAACAGCAACGAAATAATGGAATACAGCATCAACAGCAATGGCAAGATGAGGAATAAAATCCTGTTTAAGTCCACCAATTACTATATCGATTTTGCCCCACGCCAAAGCAGGCAGATCGCTACCGGTGGCATGCTGATGGCTATGGTGAAAGACCGCAAATTTAATTTACTCAAACTTACATATTAAGCCTTGATAAAACTTTTCACTTTACGTCAGCCCTTCATTTTTTTACTCCTGGTACTGATGGTATTCGTTTTGAAGTTACCGGTTCTGCTCTATGCCGGAGCAGGCAGTGCTGATTACACCTCCTTTACCTTTTTCGAAAATTTCTTTGCTTTTTTAAACCGGAGCCGAACGAGCATCTATTTCATCGGCTGTGCTGTCCTCATCCTTCAAACCCTTCATCTTAACTATATCTTTGAAAGGCATGCAGTGCATTATAAAAATACCTTCCTGCCAGCCTTATTTTACGTCATCTTTGCCTGTGTTTTTAACGGGGTAGATTCCAGGATCACCCCTTCCTTAATTGTGCAAACACCCTTGATGCTTGTCCTGGATATTTATTTCGATCTTTATAAATCACCAAGGTTGCGGGAGAAATTATTTAATGCCATGCTCGTGCTTGGCATCGCCATTCTTATCTACCTGCCGCTTGCCTACCTTATACTGGCTTTCTGGATCAGCATATTCTTTGTCAAGATCCCTTCCATACGTGATTTCCTGGTGGCAACTGCCGGGGCTTCACTCCCATTATATTTTGCATTTGTATACCTGTATTTCATGGGCCACCACGAATATTTCCTGACCAAACTAAATTCACTCCTTCAGTTTACGGCCAGGATATCATTCGAAGAAAGCCTGTACGAACTGATTTTAATGGGTGCTTTCGGACTTATCATTCTAGGATCTTCAATGAAGCTGTATACGAATCACTTCAAGAACATAATAAAAACGAGGATCATTCAGCAGATGCTTTTTGTATTTAGCTTCATCACACTTTTTCTATTAATTTTCTTGCTTCAATTCCGTTACCAGGACCTGCTGATTTTTATTATCCCCATCAGCTATCTATTCTCTTATTTTTTCATGGGGAGATGGCGCTTCCTGCTCAACGAGATTATTGCCATCGCTTTATTCGTATTCATCGTTTGCATAAAATTTTATATCCTATGAACAATATCGATTCTGTGGCCGTCATCGGTGCCGGCACTATGGGGGCAGGCATTGCACAGGTATGTGCCCAACAAGGCCTCCCGGTTTTCCTTTATGATATCAATGAAGCGGCCTTACAAAAATCAGCGGCGGCGATCACGGACAATTATGAGCAGGCCATAGCGAAAAATAAGATGACAGCGGCGGAGAAAATCAGTTCCCTGGGAAGAATAAAATTCACCTCTGATTTTGCGCTTCTTAAAGCCGATCTATGCATCGAAGCTATCGTAGAGCAGGCCGATCATAAGCGCGATCTTTTCCTCCGTCTTGCTTCTCAAAACAGCACCAGCTGTATTCTGGCAAGCAATACCTCCTCCATACCAATCACCCAGGTGGCATCCGGCATCCCGCAGCCGGGGCGGGTAGTAGGCATCCACTTTTTTAATCCGGCCCATATCATGAAGCTGGTGGAAATAATTGCAGGAGCGGAGACTACGCCCGAAATAATGGAAGCCGCCAGGGCCTTTGTATTAAAATTAAATAAGACCCCGGTAATTGCTAAAGATGCCCCCGGCTTTATTGTAAACAGGGTGGCCAGGCATTACTATGTTGAAGCATTAAAGATACTCGAAGAAAATATTTGTACCATGGAAGATATTGATATCTTAATGGAAGCCACCGGATTCCGGTTGGGGCCTTTCCGGCTCATGGATCTTATTGGCGTCGACACGAATTTCTCGGTCACATCCAGCCTTTACAAGCAGTTTTTTGAAGAAAGTAAATTCCGTCCGAGCCGCATACAAAAACAAAAGGTTGATGCGGGGCACTGGGGGAGGAAAAGTGGGAGAGGGTTTTATAGTTATGAAAAAAAGTGAATCCGATATTGAAGTAAAACCTAATACTTTACAAACTTCCTGCAAAAATCATTATTCACCTTAACAATATAAGTACCCGTGGCTAAACTGCTTATATCAATGCTGCTTTGATTGCTGCTTACAACTAACACTTGACCAAAAGTGCTGATGATCTCTACACTTTTTATTTCGCTGGATGAAAAAATATTTATTTCATTTCGTACCCTATCGGTTGCAATAATATAGGCAGGATTTAAACGGGTTATATCATTCAGCCCGGTGTTTACACACAAAATATTTTTATTCATATTGATTGTAGAAGAGATTAATGATTGTGTAGCAACGGTGGGAATAATTGTGTTCATGGAGCTTGAAAAATCGAGCCATGAATATCCCGTAAGAGTAGTTACAACGGGCGTTAGATCTGTTTCATTGCAACCCGACTTGCCATCACTATTTAATCCCAGCAGGTAAAAATGATCCGATGGATACCGGTTATTTGCCTGTTCTGCACAAACTAAATAGCTGCCATTGTTCGGATAAATCTTGGGCCATGCATCGCCATCGGTGGTGCCGTATTTCTTGGCCCATACCACGTTGGCAACGCCATCTAATTTTGCAATGGCAATATCCGACTTATAAGCGCCAGCAGCCACGTTACCATAAATAAAAGCAATCATCGTAGTATTGTCGGGGTTTTTTAAAAGACCCACCATTTGGCCATCGCGGTCATTCACGTTATCAAGGTCGAAGGTTTT
>JBBRJE010000152.1:0-7311 GCA_038219845.1 Bacteroidia bacterium | reverse complement strand
GCGGATGGCAATGTCCTACGGCACTCACGCCAATGCCTGAGATCAGGTCGATATAAGCACGATCATTGGTATCATAAATATAAATTCCGGAAGCGCGAGTAGCTTCCAATAGCATCGGTGAGGGCGAGGTCTGGGCCTGGTGATTTAAAAATATTGGCATTGGGGTTAACACGGGGCGAAGTTATGCGAACGCCCATTTAAATTCAGAAAATATTTTTTTAGATAAGGCTTAATAAAATTATTACTAATGAAGGTAATTAACCAGATGCAGGTTTTATTTCTGCCCTGCCCTGCGTTCCTGTAGAAGCTTCACCAGCTGCTTCTTGAAATCGGCTTCGGCTTTCATCAACCTTAATACCTTATTTGTAGAGATTACTTTTTTGAATTCTGCATAATATTTTTTTTGTATATCAAGCTCCGCTTGCTTTAGGGCAAATATTTCTTTTGCTTTTTTCTCTGCCTCCTCATCGGTTAATTTGGTGTAATCAATATTGTCGAGATCCACTTTATTGTTTATACGAAGTGCTTCTAATTCATCCCTGTATTTATTATAAACAGGCCAGAATACTTTGGCTTCCTCAGAAGTAAGATTTACTTCCCTGGTGATAAACCCAATACGGTATTGTTCGATTTTTGGCGTTTGCGCCTTCGCATAAATTGAGCAGAGAGTAAAGATTATAATGTATTTAAAAGTCTTCATGATAGTTAGATTTATTTTTGCGTTTAAAGGTCTTTTGTTATTTCGTTCTCATCCAAATCATTAATGATATTCTTCAGGTCCTTGTCTTCAATCTGTAACTGGTACTTGCTGATATTGGTCAGCTGTTTTTCATCAATATTTTGAAGCAGCACCTCCTCCGGTATATCGCTTTTTTCCAGCCTGCTTATAATATCGGATGTGCTTAAGCTATCCGTATTAAAGTTAGCAATGGTATAGGTTTCTACCGGAGTATTGTTTCTGAAATAAAAAATTCCGAACGATAGTATGATCGCTGCAGCTGCTGCGTAAGCCCAGCGAGAGGGGATGAATTTCAATATTCTCCATTTTTTTATTTGATCTTTGTTTGAAAGATTTTGTGCTTCTGCTTCTTCAATCTTTTCACCGGAGTAAATAGGATTTAATAGCGTTTGGGATTCAATAGCAGCAGCTAAATTATCAAAATAATGATTGGGAACCTCAAATGGCATTTCAGGTTTTATTATTTCATTTAGGGCAATAAAACTTAAAATATCATTTTTCTGATTTTCGAAAAATTCTCCGGAAGTATATATATCCTTATCCTGGAATTCCTTTTGGTTTATCTTATCCTCAATATGCCGGGGTAATTCTGAAAAATAATTATCAGGAGTATTAAAAGCATTCGATTTGGCTTCAAAGTCTTTGATCGCAATCCGGTATTGTATATGTTTTGATAGCGTGAGAAAATAATCTTCCGGCACATAAAAAGGAAGACCTTTGGGCAGATTTTCTTCACTTGAAATTATTGTATTATCGTCCAGGTTCTCCATTGATAGTGCTTAAGATGCAGTGACTTAAATAAGGTTTAACTACGCTTCTCAAAAAAGCCTTCAATTTTTTTTACTGCATGATGATAGGAAGCTTTGAGCGCACCTACGCTTGTTTCCAGCACCTCCGACATATCTTCATATTTCATTGCATCAAAATATTTCATATTAAAAACGATGCGCTGCTTTTCGGGTAAGGTGAGAATGGCCTGCTGTAGCCTCATCTGAAGTGCATCGCCGTTAAAGTAAGTGGCAGCGCTAAGTGTGGACGACAGGTCATATTCTTCTCCCTGCAGGGAAACAGAATTACGTGTCTTCTTTTTACGCAGAAAATTCAGGGCTTCATTGGTGGCTATTCTGTAAAGCCAGGTGAAAAGCTGTGCATCCTGCCTGAAATCTGCCAACGCATTCCATGCCTTTATAAAAGTATCCTGCGTTAAGTCGTCTGTATCATCATGATCAATTACGATCTTGCGAATATGCCAATATACTCTTTTCTGATATTTCTCAATGATCTTTCGAAAGGCTTCATGCTTATGGCTTTCGATGGCAAATTCTTCAAGTAAAAGCTTGTCATCAATTTCTTCGTGCATATTCAGGTGTTTGTGTTATAGACGATGAAGAAAGAATAAGGTTTAATCTGTGCCGTTGCCTGATCTTTTATTTTTGAACTGCAGAAGTGTTTTTCCTTGCCAATACTTTCATCACCTGGGAAACGATATTGGCGGCGTTTAATCCGTACTTCTCCATCAATTGTTCCGGTGTGCCACTTTCTCCGAAGCTATCATCCACCGCCACCATTTCCAACGGCAACGGACGATGCAGCGATAGCAGCTGTGCGATACTATCACCCAGCCCTCCATTTCTCTGGTGCTCCTCAGCACTCACGGCACAGCCGGTTTTCGCAACCGATTTTAAAATCGCTTCGTTATCCAGCGGTTTGATTGTATGAATATTTATGATTTCGGCGTTGATACCTTTTTCTGCCAGGATATGCCCGGCTTCAATGGCATGCCATACCAGGTGTCCGGTAGCAAAGATGCTAACATCGGTGCCTTCATTAAGAACTATCGCCTTACCTATTTCAAAATTATTCTCGTCAGTGAAATTGGGTACAACAGGTCTGCCGAAACGCAGATAAACCGGACCTCGAAACGCTGCGATGGCTTTTGTTGCAGCTTTCGTCTGATTATAATCACAAGGATTAATAACAGTCATGCCCGGCAGCATTTTCATCATGCCGAGGTCTTCAAGGATCTGGTGTGTGGCGCCGTCTTCACCTAAAGTGAGCCCGGCATGCGAAGCGCAGATCTTTACATTTTTTCCGCTATAGGCCACACTCTGGCGGATCTGATCGTACACACGGCCTGTGCTGAAATTTGCAAAGGTGCCCGTGAACGGAATTTTACCACCTATTGTTAATCCTGCGGCAATCCCGATCATATTAGCTTCTGCGATACCTACCTGGATAAAACGTTCAGGAAAATCTTTAGCAAAGGCATCCATCTTTAGCGAACCTGTGAGGTCGGCACATAATGCAACTACATTAGAATTTGTTTTTCCAAGTTCAAGCAATCCGGCGCCAAAACCGCTCCGGGTATCTTTTTTATCGATGATGGGGTAGGTTTTCATGAGGAAATAAAGAAGCGAAAATAAGGAAATAATATTAGTGGACAGAGCTTAGTTGTCAGGGTTCAGGAACGCAGTGTTTGGGTAACCGTGAACTAATAAATGACCCTGGTTTATTATGACATAGGGTTGATCAATTATTTGGAAAAATTTATTATCCAATCATACATTATTGATCTTATAGTTTGATTCCTCTCCTCCATCTTTAAAAAAATAATTTAGAAGGTTATAAAAAAAAGGAAAGCATAGTATTAAAATTCAGCGGCACTAAAGTAAATATCTCCCATTAAAATACACAAGGAAACTCACGGTCATAAGTATTAGTATAGAAATAATAATTGGGAGGATAGTTCTATTTTTGATCGAAGTTACTACACCCGTTACACAAAGAAATAAGAACCATAACGATAAGCCAAGGCAATAGTAAGAATAAACTTTTTCTGTCTGGTAAATAAAGGGAATATCAAGTCCCCATAATGGCTTTTCGTAAGGTACACCGAAAATTATTTTAATAAATTCGTATCCTATGACAGCCGAAAGAAAGCCGGCTGCCTGCGAAAGAATTAGACAGAATATTTTTATGAAAAGATTCAACGAGGCAATCTAATAAAAGTATTTGGTATTTAGGGAATACAGAGTAGGTGGTATATAGTATTAAGTATTTAGATAGTATAAGGGTAGGGGTACATGCAAATTGTATTTGTATGTCAATTTTGAAAAAAAATATTATCTTGCATTCGCATCTTATGAATTTTTTTCTCGCTACCATTTACTTGCCTCTTGACCCTGACGATGAGTTTTGGAATATCCTTCCATTGCATCGAACACGGATCAATACGCTGATGCAGGAAGGAATAATTCAGGTGTATAGCCTGGCCAGCGACAGAAGCAAGCTATGGGCCATATTCTATTGTGAGTCTTCCAATAAGGTGGAAGATTATATCCGGAAAATGCCGCTCTTTCCCTATTTCGACACCTATGACATCGACGAGCTGGCATTCCATAATAATGTAAGTATGATGCCGGTTATGAGCTTGAATTAGTAGTTAGTATTTAGACTAATACTGAATTACGAATTATCCAAATTTTTATTGGGTTCCAATCCACAATATTTATTCCTACTCCTCCTTTTACTACCTAGCCTTGTATTGTCTATATACTAAATACTAAATACTAAATACTACCTCCCCTTCCAGGAATTAGGTTTTACGGCTTTTTGATGGCTGGTTTTTTTGCGGCGCCCTTTTTTGCCGCCGGTTTCCTGGCTTTTTTTGCAAATGCATTCGGCACCTGGGCTTCGATCATCTTTTTAATTTCATCCAGCGTAAGTGCGGCAAGCTCTTCCGGACTAAATTTTCCTCCCCCGGCTTTACCGTTTAGCTTAAGCATTTTCTTATTGAATTTTATGAAGGCGCCCCAGCGGCCATTTTCAACCGAGATCTTTTCGTCGGGCCAATGATGGATATAGCGGTTTGCTTCTTTATCAATTTTCTTAAGTATGAGCGCCTCACAGTCTTTTTCACTCAGGTGATCGAAATCATATGCTCTAGGAATATTGATATACATTTCATCATATTTTATGAATGGCCCGAAACGCCCTTTCCCTTTGGTGATGGGCTTTTCGCGGAAGAATCCAATAGGTGCATCCCCTTCCTGTTTTGCTTTGATCACCTCAATGGCTCTTTCCAAGGTTACATCCAATGGCTCTTCACCTTTTGGTAAAGAAATAAATTGTTCTCCTAATTTAATATAGGGGCCGAAGCGTCCAATATTCACGCTTACTTCCTGGTCCTCGAAATTTCCAAGAAACAATGGGAGCTTAAATAATTCCAAAGCATCTTCCAGCGTAATAGTTTCAATGCTGGTGCCTGCGCGCAAAGTGGCAAATTGTTTTTTCTCATCTTCTTCATCCCCGATTTGTGCGAGCGGGCCATAACGCCCCACGCGGACAGATACATTTTTACCGCTAACAGGGTCTTTACCCAAAATTCTTTCGCCCGTTACACGCTCTGCATTTTCGGAGGTATTCTCTACCATCTTATGAAAAGGCACATAAAATTCATCAATCATTTTCTCCCATTGCAATTGTCCTTCCGCGATCTCATCGAATTCTTTTTCTACCAATGCGGTAAAATTATAATCCATGATATGCTCGAAATGTTTTTGCAGAAAGTCGGTAACTACATTTCCAATATCGCTCGGAAACAATTTGGATTTTTCTGCTCCTGTATTTTCATTTTTTGTCTCTGTTTTTATTATATTATTTTTTAGGCTGAGCAATTGATAATTACGCACCCTTCCTTCCCTGTCTTCTTTCATAACATAACCTCTGCGCTGCACAGTGCTGATAGTAGGAGCATAGGTGCTAGGACGGCCAATGCCTAATTCTTCGAGCTTTTTCACCAGGCTCGCTTCTGTATAACGGGCCGCAGCACGGCTGAATCTTTGTGTTGCGGTGAGTTCATTTAATAAAAGTTTTTCGCCGATCTTTAAAGGCGGTAGCAAGCCTTCCTCATCATCGTCAGTATCTTCATCGCTACTCTCAAGGTATACTTTTAAAAATCCTTCGAATTTCAGTACTTCACCAGTGGCAACAAGCTTTTCAGTAGTCGTGCTGATATTAACGGTCACTATAGTTTTCTCTAATTGTGCGTCTGCCATCTGGCTTGCCACAGTGCGCTTCCAGATCAGTTCATAGAGGCGACGTTCGCTATTGTCGCCTTCGATCGAAGCATTTTCAAAATAAGTGGGCCTGATCGCCTCATGCGCCTCCTGTGCTGAAGCCGACTTGGTAGTGAATTTTCGCTGTTGATAAAACTCTTGACCATAGCTCTTTTCTATTTCCATCTTCGCATGTTCCAAAGCCATATCGCTAAGATTCACCGAATCGGTACGCATATAAGTGATATGCCCAGCCTCATATAATTTCTGTGCGATCACCATGGTCTGACTTACTCCATATCCAAGCTTACGACTTGCTTCCTGTTGTAAAGTGGAGGTGGTAAACGGGGCAGACGGTGATTTCTTTGCGGGCCGCGTTTCAATATTTTCAATCGTGTATATCGCATTGAGGCAACGCTTTAAAAATTCTTCCGCATTTTTCTCTGTATCAATATTTTTTGCGAGCTCAGCCTTTAATATTTTCTTTTTCCCATTGTCGTCGATATCAAAAAGCGCTGCAACTTTATAAGTAGATACAGCATTGAAATCATTAATCTCCCTTTCTCTCTCCACTATTAATCTTACGGCCACGCTCTGCACCCGGCCAGCACTTAAATTGCCTTTCACTTTTTTCCATAATACAGGACTAAGCTCAAAACCTACCAGCCTGTCTAATACCCTCCTTGCCTGCTGCGCATCTACAAGATCCTTGTTAATAATCCTGGGATTAGCGATGGCCTCCTTTATCGCCGCCTTGGTGATCTCATGGAATACGATGCGCTTGGTGGTAAGTATATTCAAATTTAATTCTTCCGCAAGATGCCAGCTGATTGCTTCTCCTTCACGGTCCTCATCGGAAGCTAACCATACATTTTCAGCTAATTTTGATATTCTTTTTAATTCGGCAACAACCGCTTTCTTCTCGGCAGGTACAATATACACCGGCTTATAATGATTTTTAATATCTATTGCCGAATCGTCTTTCGGCAGGTCGCGGATATGCCCATAGCTTGACCTTACTGTAAAATCAGCACCCAGGAATTTTTCGATTGTTTTCGCTTTTGCCGGACTTTCTACGATCACTAAGTTTTTAATTGATTCACCTTTTGCCATCTATTTTTTTTATGATTACAATTTTGCCACCGGGCTGTAATTTGGGTGCAAAGAAAGGAAAAATTTGAAAATGCAAATTTTAGTTTGTTTATTTTTACACACAAATGAAAAAACTCTTCGACATTGCACCTTCCGTGTATTTCCGAATTTGATGTGCTGACGAAATAATCAATTGATTCGAAGAACCTGTATTCTTCTTCCGTAGGAAGAATTTGTAGGTAGAAATGAAGATAGGAGGTACTACCTTCCATAGAGCCTGTCCCGCCTTGCGGGAAAGGTTTTGTGCCCTGAAAAGCATGGATAAATAACACCTTTGAATTATTATAATAATTTGGAATCAAAATGAGATGAACCATATATGTTCAAAGGAATTGGAATGAACCCGAAAACCTCTTAGCACGA
>JBBRJE010000151.1:0-7409 GCA_038219845.1 Bacteroidia bacterium | reverse complement strand
TATTTGAAACATCGAATCGACTGAAATAGATTCTGTATCATTGTCTATTACCTCATATGCTGCTCTTAATGAAGAATAAGAACCCCAAAATTCATATTCCCATGATTGAATTTCTTCAATTGACTTGGATTCAAAGTCTGTAAGCAAATTTTGTAGACATTCATAATTCTCAAAATGAAGTCTACCATTAACGATTGTAATGCACTGACTTATGGTTGAAGGAGAATGGATTAAGTTACGCTTTTGAGTCTGATCATTAAGTTGCTTTTTACAAGATGTAAACACAATCAATAAAAAGCAAAGTCCAATAAAAATAAAGATTTTCATGATAAAAATTGGATTAAATTATTTTGCCTACTTTTTTAATTTATTCTTGTCGGCTTTTCAATCATTAGTTATGTTTTGCGTTAGTTAATTTCGGAAAGACTTAAGTTTGAATCTACCTCTTTTCTGCAACAAAGATAGGCATTTCAATGGATTAGTCAAACATTTGGAATAAATTGCGATATGTAAATGAATGTTGGCTGGTAACAATGTTATACACGTAATCAAAAGGGTAAACCATCATCATTTGATTCTATTTGGTTATTTGTGGTTTTACGAAATTTAAGTTGGTCTTGATTTGATAAAATCCAACTTTCTCCTTTAGCAGTAGTTCTGCACGCGAGATATTCTCCACCGTTATTGTATTCATCAAACGCTTTAAATGTTTCGACCATTCCATAATTCACAAGTGTCCGAATGCCTACACTTGTCGCAATGTCTGTATAACCTGATTTAGTCATGCCGGAAACGCTAATAAGGTTTACCACATGGCAGATTTGAAAATACTCTTTAATGTAAAAAGATGAAAACAAATTCCATTTAATTTTAAGAAACTAATATACATTCGACTCCTATAAATATTCGACCACCTTTGGGGTCGGCAATAATTATCACATTGTCTATAAACATTCGACCACCTTCGGGGTCGGCAATAATTATCATATCGTTCTATAAAGATTCGACCACCTCCGGGGTTGGCTGTTTTTGAAATTGCTGTTTTATTAGCCCATCTGAGGAATACCTGAGCTCGGGACGACATATCGGTAGGAATTATGTGAGGCTGTATTTAGTCCTGTAAGGACGACATATTGGTAAGAACAATGTGATGCTGTATTTTACGCAATACGAAGTACGCAATACGAAATACGCCCTCCTATTTCGTAACGCTTTTCTCTAAAACATAGATCGCGGTATTGTCCGGTGTCAGCTTAAATGAAAACTTAAGCTCTTTCGTGCCAAGGGTTTCGATATTATATACATCCGCTTCGGGTTTTGGGTTATCGTTGGAGATCATGAAAAGCACCATGCCATCGCTGCTTAGTTTCCATATCCCTTTATCGGGACGGCCTCCACGGAAGGAATCAAAGCTATCTCTCGAAAAGGTAAATGTTTCTTTTTTGCTTTCTTCAAGGAACATATTGATATTTTTCTCTACCATTTTTTTTCGCTCCGTCAAAAGGCTGTCGGGCGTTCCCATCAGCTGTTTCTTTACGGCTTCTTCCAGGTTGGTTATCGTATAGTCTTTTACGATCCATTTGCCTTCAAGCTTTTGCGCTTTGTTTTTACAGGATAAAATAAAAATACAGAAGATGGAAGAAGCTAAAAATAATTTTCTCATGATGAATAATTTTAAAAGAGGCAAAGGTAATATTCCAATCTAAATTGAGAGTATTAGTTTTTGATCAGGATGGTTTTATAATGTTTAATATTTCCGCATCCGTCTTCCACCGCCAGGTCAAATTCTGTGGTGCCGGTAAGAGTCACATCTTTTAAGTCGCAGCTGATCAGGTTGTATTTCAAATCGTAGCTGAATAAAATATATTTACCATTCGCTGTGGCTTTAAATTTTTTCACTCCTGTTTGTGAATCAAAGATCAGGAATTTCAGTGTGGCATTATTACTTATATTTTTGTTATAAGGTATATTCACCGGTGTTATGCCAGGGGGCGTCGTGTCGATATCGATGATATAGGATCCACAGGATTTTGTTTTGGCCACTATATAGCCATTATCAGATTTCCCTCCTACGCTACCAGCCGTAAGGGAGCGGATAAATAATTTTTGTACGCCGGCCCTTGGAATAACCAGAGGCATAATTTTAAGCTCCATTTCTGTCTGGATTGGTATTAATATGGAGCCAAGGTTGTATTTATAGGAGAATCGTTTATAGCTTGTATCGGCGTAAAAAGAAAAAAAGCAGGTATCATAGATGCTTCCGGCAGGAATCGTGAGGTTCGCTTTTTTCGCATGGAGTTCATTCTTAGCATTGGGCAATACATTATATTTAGGCACCTGTTTATTATTATCATATCCTCCTTTAAGGCTAAAAGCGACCTGGGTTTTATTACCTGCATGGTCCCTGGTGATTATTTTCACTTGTAGTGTCTGGGCGGGAGCAATACGTATAATTCCGTTATCAACAAGATTATAATATACCTCGGCTAAGTTGCCATCATCCTTAAAACATTTCTCAATATAATATGATTTACTTTTTAATGTTTCATAATCTATATGTGTATTGATGCATCTCCAATTATCAAATGAGAAAGTATCCATCCGTTTTTCAAATACCAATTCATTATTGATAAAAAGCTGTGTCTGATAAATGCCGGCATTAAACTGATAGTCGCTGTAATAGTCGCGGCCGCTGATGCCAATACCAATCCTGCCGGGTTCTACAGTAATTGTTTTCCCGTTCACCGCCGGGAGATTCTGTAGAAATTTAGATTGGAATCCATTCAATGTAAAAAGAGAGACGGAATAAATTTTAGGGGAAATAAAATCCTTTATTTCTATGCCGAAATTCTCAGGGTTCAGGGCGAATTCGGTTTTGGTATCGCGTATTTCAAAATGAAGATGAGGGCCGGTGCTGCCTCCGGTATTTCCGCTGAAAGCCACGATATCCCCGCTTCTCACCTTAATAATATCCGGTGGAAGGAGGGTATCCAGCTCGTGTTCTTCATGTGCATGCTGGCAGGCGGTAGCGAACTTTTTTATCGCTTCATTGTATCTTGAAAGATGCCCGTAAACACTGGTTAAGCCATTGGGGTGTGCAATATATAAAGCATTTCCATATCCTTTCTTGCTTATTAATATCCGGGAAACATAACCATCACCTATTGCATAAACACTCCATCCTTCTTCGCTCCCCGTTCTGATATCAATGCCACTATGGAAATGATTTTCACGCAGCTCCCCGAAATTGGCGGCCAGTAATATCTCAGCATCAATTGGTGAACGAAAATTATATTGGGCGAATGATAGTATTCTTTGGGATAAAAAAAACAAAACACAAATTATTCTCATATCAAAATTCAAAGGTCGTAGAATCCTATATGATGGATAGGAATAAATAATTAACATTAGTGGATTGATTCAGAACTAATTCTTAAATTGAATACAGCCTTTAGTTAAAGTAGCTTGAAAATTATTTCAGTTCCTCAATTTAAAATTTGTATTATTGTTTTTAAAGGTTCTAATGAACACCGAAAACACGTTAAAGGGCAAAGAAAGAAATTCTAAGTTATATCAAATGAAAAAACTGATTTTCACAATTGCGTTTCTGTTCCTTGCTTTCCAAACAACAATGGCTCAATCACCTAATTGGCAATGGGCGACAGGTACCGGAGGAACCGGCTTTGACAGAGGAGAAAGCATCGCAGTTGACGGCAATGGAAATTCATATATAGCAGGATGGTTTGGCAGTTCAAGTATTAAGTTCGGAAACACAACATTAACCAGAATAGGTGGAGTAGATATTTTTATAGTAAAATATGATGCTTCAGGAAACTTACTTTGGGCAAGGAATGCGGGAGGAACCGGTGATGATTATGTTTACAGTATTGCAATAGATGTAAATGGAAATTCATTTATTACTGGGGAGTTCAATAGCCTGGCAATTACTTTTGGTGGTATTACTGTCACAAACAAAGGGGGTAAAACAGACGCCTTTCTTGCAAAATATGATAACGCAGGGAACCCGGCCTGGGCTAAAAGTGCCGGAGGTTCCAATTATGATGGAGGTAGCAGTGTAACAACTGATGCAAGCGGAAATGCATATTGGTCGGGTTATTTTTTCAGCCCTTCCATTACCTTCGGTACATCTACATTTACTAACGCAAACAATTCCGGATTTAACACAGATGTTTTTATCATTAAATATAATTCCTCAGGGAATTTAATTTGGGCGAAACAAATTGGAGGAACGGGAGGTGAGGAAGCTCCAAGTATTATAGCAGATGCAAAAGGTAATTTCTATATGACAGGGTCTTTTTTTAGCTCAACAGTTTCATTTGGTAATATTACATTAACGAATACTGTTTCTGCAGGCAATAGTGATGAAGTTTTCATTGCTAAATTTGATAGCTCAGGTAATGCAATTTGGGCCAAAAGCGCTGGAGGAACTTATAATGATAATGCGACTAGTATTGCTTTTGATGCTTCGGGGAATTCATTCGTTACCGGAATATATCAGAGCCCTTCAAATAAGTTTGGAAATACAACATTAATAAATAATGACAGCACTTTGTATGGCATCCATTCTTTCATCATTAAAAATGACAGTTCAGGAAATGTTTTATGGGCTAAAAAAGGAGAAGGAGGAGTTGATGGTGATGTTGGCACCGGGATCTCTGTGGATGCCGCTGGCAATTCTTATATCATTGGATACTTTCAAAGCCCTTCGCTAACTATAGGCAGTGCAACCGTAAATAATTATGACAACCTTGGAAATAGTGATATTTATATTATTAAGTTAGGCCCTTCCGGGAATGTTTTATGGGCCAAAAGCATGGGAGGCTCAGACTTTGATTATGGTTGGGGCATTGCAACAGATATCAATGGAAACGCATACATAACCGGATTATACGACAGCCCTGTAATCGCATTTGGTGGAATTAACCTAACAAACGCAAGTGGTTCTGATGATGTTCTTATAGCTAAATTATCAAATGTTTCAGGGATGAATGAAGAGGGAAAAATTTTCTCTTCAATAAAAATCTTCCCCAATCCTGGCAATGGAGAAATTAATATTCTAAGTTCCGGTGAGATTCTTGAAATAGAAATAACGAATATATTGGGTCAAATTGTTTACCAAGCAAAGCCAAATGAAAAAGAAATATCATTGCAACTTAATAATGGAGGCATTTATTTTATTACAATAACAGAAAGCAAACAGAAAATTACTAAAAAAATAATTGTTCAATAAGTTATACCAATGTTCATTATAAAACAGTCCAAAGTGTTTTATAATGTTACAGTGGTAAATGCCGTAGCAATATATGTTTAATACGAAGAAGACGAAGTCGAATTGGACTAATACATATATGCTTACGGTATTAGTTCTCTCTATTCATTTCGTTAATGCATTAATAACTGAGAACATAAGCCTTGCATGGAACCAAATATTCAAAAATTTATTATAGAACTTCCGGATAAAAAACGCAGGCTAGCGGTTCCGATTAGGGACATCCTTATAGCCATTGATCCAGGTATTAAAGAAGCGATCAAATGGAACCAGCTTACGTTTATAATAGGGAAAGTAAATATTGCATTTATTTATACGTTGTCAAAGGAAGACTATATCAATCTTGGCTTTTTTAGAGCCGTTGAACTAAGCGATCCCAAAAAACTTTTTGAAGGAACCGGTAAATTAATGCGTCATATCAAGATTTATAAGGAGAAAGATATTCAGGCCGTCCAAATAAAAAAATGGGTGAAAGAAACAATTGCATTAAGTGAAATGGATTTAAAAGCTAAAGGGAAAATCAAAGCATCTAAAGAGTTAAACTAGCAGCAGATAACTTTTATAGAAATCTCCCATATCCCTCATTCAACTGTATTTCCTTACAACTTACAACTTACGCCTTACCCCTTACGACTATAACTCATGTCCCATCCTCGTCTTCTTCGTTTCCATATAAAGGTCGTTATGCTTATTGGTTTTTATTTTCAGCGGGATATTTTCAACGATCTCCAAGCCGTAACCTATAAGCCCGGCGCGCTTTGTAGGGTTATTGCTCAGCAATCGCATCTTATGAATATTTAAATCGCGTAATATCTGAGCGCCCACACCATAATCGCGTTCGTCAGGTTTAAAGCCGAGTTCAATATTTGCTTCCACAGTATCCATACCTTCCTCCTGCAATTTATAAGAGCGAAGTTTGTTTAACAATCCAATGCCACGGCCTTCATGATTCAGATAAAGAATTACACCACGTCCTTCAGCCTCGATCAAACGCATGGCTTCATGCAATTGTTCGCCGCAATCACAGCGGCAGCTTCCAAAAATATCGCCCGTGATGCATGAGGAATGCACGCGCACCATGATGGGTTCGTCTTTCTCCCATTTGCCTTTCACTAATGCCAGATGCTCTTCTTTATTATGAACTTGTTTGTATGCATAGAGATCAAAATCCCCATAAGCTGTGGGCATCTTAACGTTAATCACACGTTCAATCAAGCTTTCGGAACATAAGCGGTATTGAATCAGGTCTTCGATGCTTACGATTTTTAAATTATACTGTTCGGCTATTTTGAAGAGATCAGGAAGACGCGCCATAGTACCGTCATCTTTCATGATCTCTACAATGGTGCCGGCCGGTTCGAAGCCTGCCAACTTGGCAAAATCTATCGCGGCCTCCGTATGTCCTGCCCTGCGTAATACCCCTTCAATATGTGCTTTTAATGGAAAGATATGCCCGGGTCTGGCGAGGTCCTTTGCTTTGGTATTGGGATTGATCAGCGCCTTGATTGTTTCACTGCGGTCATAGGCAGAAATACCAGTACTGATATCGCTGCGTATCAAATCAACAGAAACCGTGAAAGCTGTTTTCAAGCTTTCGGTGTTATTGGCTACCATCATGTCCAGGCCCAGGTCGATACAACGAGCCTCGGTAAGCGGTGTGCAGATCAGCCCTCCACCCACCTTGGCCATAAAGGCAATCATTTCAGGTGTTACATTCCGTGCTGCGGTTAGAAAATCGCCTTCATTCTCACGGTCTGCATCGTCTACCACAATGATTAGCTTGCCGTTGCGGATGTCTTCTACGGCTTCTTCTATGGTGTTTAGTTTCAAGGATATTAGAATTAAAAATTTTGAATTATGAATTACGGCTTAAATTGGCGCGAATTTACAATTCTATTTTTTATTGTGTAGCCAGGTCAAATTATTTAAAATTGCAATATGTTCATGATTAAAAAAGCAGCTGCGGTGGATATTGAAACCCTTTGCAAATTGGGCGCTCAAACATTTACTGATGCCTATGCTGCCAACAATACGAAAGAAGACCTGGAGCAATACAACCGGAAATCATTTTCAGAAGAGAAGATAGCAGAAGAATTAAGCAAGGAATTCACGGTATACT
>JBBRJE010000150.1:0-7438 GCA_038219845.1 Bacteroidia bacterium | reverse complement strand
CTTCTTTACTAAAATATAACCCTCAGGTAGTTCAATCATTAATTCAAAGAAAATTACTTTTAATGTAATTCAAAAACCTAAAAGAGTTAAGTTTTATACATTCGTATTAGTATATTCCTTATTTTTGGACTGAACAGTAACTTTACACCTTTATATAACCGAAACAAATTTCCAAACCCATGAAAAAATTATCATCGCTTTTACTCGCCCCGTTGTTTTCAATTTTATTTTTTGTAGGATGAGTCTACCACATCTGAGAAGAAGAATAATCCCGTACCTCTAATTGATGTGAAAACATTTTGGGTCGAAATCCAAATGTGTTAAAATATCCGAATACTCTTTTGACAGTATTAATTTAATTAAACTCGCCCAAACATAACCACTCCCTAAATATCCATGTTTTTCAAATATTTCTCTGTAACAGTTTAATTTGAAATCCTCAATTTCAGCGGCAACCAAATAAGTCGAATCCTTATAAAGAATTCGATATATTCAATTAAGTCTTCTTTATATTGTTTCGAAAATCTTGGACTTTCCCATGGGATCGAATTTGTATAGGAAGGTGCATTCGTGTTAATAATTTCCTTAACCATGTTATTAGACTATTTAAAAAAGCAATTAAAAAAATTTATAACTCCTTCTTGTTCTTATTTGATTAAGAATATCCTTTATTCCATAATCGTATTCCAATATTTTTCATGTATATTGTTGTAAAAAACTGTGTTACTTGCCATATTTATTAATCGAAGTATACAGCTGGCCTTTGGAAATCGTCTCGTGAATAATAATCTTGTATTTTCAATTCCATTTTTTTTATCCAAAGCATGCAAATAAATTTGTGTGTCACCTTGAAATCCCATCCGATACTATAGGATAAGTGTTTAATTTTTTCATATTCCGCTTGTTCTCGCGACCAGAAATCTTCACTATAAAGCCACATCATATCGTTTGTTTAATGATAGTCTTTTATGCTCATATTTAAACTATTTTGTGACCTAACATCCGGAATTTTTTTCTCATGTGGTTTCAACTCATCATCAAATAAATATTTCCAACTATCTTTACCTTTTTCCTTAATAGGTGACATTATTACTAATGTACCACACAAAGGTGCAATTAGCTTTAAATCGTTTGCCAAAAGCTGCTGTTCACTTTCAGAAACTACATCCAGGACATCTGCAAGTAGATAGGATACACCCCTTTGGTTCTTCATAAATCTTACCCTTGCTGCCGTAAATTTCTTTATACGACTAAGTGGTACTAAAAATATTTGAGTTTTATTAAAATCAGTGAGTGAAGTCATCTTGGCAATTACTATTATTACTGTTACAATTATTATTACTTAGTATAAAACACCCGTTTTAACGACATACACGCAATTATCCTACCCACGAATTCTTCCTAACGAAAGAGAATACAGGTATATCATTCAATTGACTGTTTCTCCAGTACATCAAATCGGAACTGCCCAACCTTTCCCTCTCCCGCGATGCTCGTAGCGAAAGTTTTCAAACAAGAATCAACTTTCAAAAAGGAATCATTGGACAAATTCCTTCGCTCTCCGGGAATTTAATTATCCTAACTATTTAATCAATATCAATTCATGGAAGGGCTCATCCCGGCTGCCGCGATAATATGTTTCCGTTCTCCGATCTGCTGACGCCACATCGCATAATATAGTCCTTTTTCATGGATCAGGTCCAGGTGCTTTCCCGATTCAATGATCTTCCCCTGCTCCAGTACAAAAATCATGTCGGCATGCATCACTGTGCTTAAACGGTGTGCGATGATGATGGTGATGATATTTTTATGCCGGTTAACATCTTTGATGGTATCCGTTATTTCTTCTTCTGTAATTGAATCCAGGGAGGAGGTGGCTTCGTCGAACACCAATAGATCGGGCTTGCGCAGCAGGGATCGTGCGATGCTTAACCTTTGCTTTTCACCACCGCTCACTTTCACGCCGCCCTCGCCAATTACGGTATCAATGCCTTTATCTGCACGGGATAGTAAATTATCACAGCTCGCTTTTTTTAACACATCACTGATATCGGCGTCGGTGGCATTAGGGGCTACAAACAATAAATTTTCTTTGATGGTGCCCGAGAAGAGCTGTGTATCCTGGGTTACAAAGCCTATCTTCTCCCGTAATTCATTTTTATCCAGCTCCATTCCATCCACCCCATTATATAATATTTTACCTTTTAACGGATCGTATAATCCCACCAATAATTTCACCAAGGTGCTTTTCCCGCTACCGCTAGGACCTACAAAGGCAATCGTCTCTCCTTTATTCACCTTGAAGCTTATCTCTTCAAGGGCAGGATGTTTCGCACTAAGGTGCTGGAAGGTGACCTGCTGAAATTCGAAGTTCTCCAATTGCCCAAGTGTCTTGGGATTTTCCGGCCGGCGTTCCAGGGGTGTATCAAAAATCTTATTAAGATTTTCAAACGATACTTCCGTTTCGCGGTTGATTAAAATTATATTACCCAATTCCTGTAAGGGTGCGAAAATGAAAAAGGTGAAAAAGATAAAAGTGAGATATTGCCCTGCAGTTAAATTTTGCTGGAATACAAGGTATAATAAAAAAACCACCATCATACTACGTGTAAACTGGATCACTGTTCCCTGCACGAAGCTCAGGCTGCGTATATATTTTACTTTTTTTAATTCCAGGCCCAGGATCTTATAGGTTGTTTTATTAAGGCGTTCGATTTCCTGCTTGGCCAGGCCTAAGCTCTTTACCAGTTCTATATTTCGTAAACTTTCCGTGGTGCTTCCGGCCAGGGCTGTCGTTTCCTTCACGATATTTTTTTGCATCAGCTTGATCTTTTTGCTCAGAAACTGGCTCAGATACCCAACGATAAAAGCGCCTCCGAAATAAATCAGTGTGACATGCCAGTTAATGGTAATGGAATAAATAATGACAAAAACAATTCCAACCAGGCTGGTGAAAAGTGTACTTATCATGGCGCTTATAAATTTCTCACTGTCGGTACGGGCTTTTTGTAAAATGGAAAGTGTCTCCCCGCTACGTTGGTCTTCAAATACCTGGTAAGGCAGTTCCAGCGAGTGTTTCAATCCATCGGCATACACATCGGCACCGAGTTTCTGGATCACCACATTCACAAAATAATCCTGGATATTCTTGGCGATACGAGAGCACATGGCCACTCCAATGCTGGCGCCGACCAACAAAAACACATTATGCCAGAATTGTTCAGAGCTCAGGCTGGGTGCAGCAATGATCACTTTATCCATGATTTTCCCTGCAATAATCGGGTCCATCATGCTAAAGAGCTGGTTTACCGCTGCCAGTACCATAGCGATGATGACAGTTTGACGGTACCTTTTTAAATATATATATAATAATTTCATATTAATTTTTTGAATGCGTTCGCAAAAGTAATATAATAATTGTAATTTTTAATTTTAGAAAATATTTTTTTAGGTGAAACTAAATTATATTTTTGCATTGTCGAAAATTTAAATCATGGCACCCTTAAGCATCTCTGAGGAGAATTATCTCAAAGCCGTCTTCCACCTTTATACCCCGGGGGAAGGAATAGGCACCAATGCCATCGCCCGGCACCTTGACACCAAGCCCGCCTCCGTAACAGAGATGCTGAAAAAGCTTGCAGAGAAAAAGCTGCTCACCTATGAAAAATATCAGGGTGTAATTCCTACACGCAAAGGATTCTCATTGGCGCTAAGCATCGTGAGGAAACACCGTCTCTGGGAATATTTCCTGGTGGAGAAGTTGAAATTGAAATGGGACCAGGTGCATGAGATCGCCGAGCAGCTGGAACATATACGGTCGGAGGTGCTGGTGGAGCAGCTGGATCAGTATCTCGGTTTTCCTAAGCTCGACCCCCATGGCGATCCCATCCCCGACAGAGAAGGAAAGATGTGCGCCCAAAACTGCTGCTGCGTGAGCGAGGTCAAGCCTAATTCCCAGGCCAGGATATCCGGAGTGAAAAATCATACGCCGGCATTCCTGAAGCACCTGGAGAAGATGCACCTCACCATAGGCAAGACAGTGAAAATAATTGAGCGTAATGAATTCGACCAATCTGTAGAGCTTGTGATGAACGACAGGAAACTTCATATAAGCAAGGAGGTGGCGCAGAATTTATTGGTGGAAAAATTAATGAAGTGAAACAATACGAATGAATATAATATGGTCAATTCAAGTTTAAGCGAAGTTAACCAGAGTGTGGTTACCAATACCTCTAACCTATGGTGGAAGAGGCTGTTCGCCTTTATCGGCCCTGCTTACCTGGTGAGTGTAGGCTATATGGATCCCGGCAACTGGGCCACCGATATCGCCGCAGGAAGTAAGTTTGGCTACCAGCTCATTTGGGTATTGCTGATGAGTAACCTCATGGCGATCTTATTGCAGTCGCTCAGCGCGCGCCTGGGGCTGGTGCGTGGCCTCGACCTGGCCCAGGCATCCCGCGAAACATTCCCTGCCTTCATTAATATCCCGCTTTATCTGCTTGCCGAGATCGCTATCGCGGCATGCGACCTGGCAGAGGTGATCGGGATGGCCATAGGCCTGAATCTATTATTTCATCTGCCACTGATCTGGGGCATATCCATCACCGTGCTCGATACCTTCCTTTTATTATTCCTCCTCAACAGGGGCATAAGAAAGCTCGAAGCTTTCATTTTTTCCCTGGTGATCATCATCGCCATCTCTTTCTTCCTTGAAATTCTTATAGTGAAACCTATAGTGGGAGAAATCATGCAAGGCTTCATACCGGGTAAGCTGGATGAATATGCTTTGTATATTGCTATCGGTATCATCGGTGCCACCGTGATGCCTCATAATTTATATCTTCATTCTTCCCTGGTGCAAACAAGGATACTTGAGCGTAACGAAAAAAATTTATGGCAGGCGCTGAAATATAATCTTATCGATTCGAGCATCGCGCTGAACCTGGCATTTTTTGTTAATGCCTCTATCCTCATTGTGGCCTCGGCGGCATTTTATAAAGCTGGATATAATGATGTGGCGGAGATACAGGATGCCCACAAGCTCTTGCAGCATATCTTCGGATCGGCTGCCCCGACCCTATTCGCCATTGCGCTTATCGCGGCAGGGCAAAGCAGCACCGTTACCGGAACGCTGGCCGGACAAATTATTATGGAAGGTTATCTCAGCTTAAGGATTCGCCCATGGCTAAGGCGTATCATTACGCGCATGCTGGCCATTATCCCTGCAGTATTATGCGTTATTTATTTTGGAGAGAACAGCCTTGGGAAATTATTAATTTTAAGCCAGGTGGTGTTAAGCATCCAGCTTGGCTTTGCCGTCGTGCCGCTGATACATTTTGTGAGCGACAGGAAACGTATGGGCGCCTTCACCATTAAATTATGGATGAAGATCGCGGCCTGGCTGGTAGCTATCATCATACTCTCACTCAATATTAAATTGGTGCTGGATAAGGTAGCGGAGTGGATTGGTGATGCAGGCGATAATACGCCTTATATTTACTGGATCGTGATCCCCTGCCTGATTCTTTGCGGGATGCTTTTATTGTATATCGTATTTGTTCCAATGGTAAAAAACTCCCTGGAAAAAATGCCCAAATCGCTCCATGGCTCATTCACCAACCTTAATTTAACTGCTACCATACCATACCAGCGAATTGCCGTGACGATTGATTTTGGTAGGATGGACCAGCTTGCCATCAACGCGGCGCTAAAGCAAGGTGGTAAGAAGGCGAATTATTTTATCATCCATGTGGTGGAAAGCGCCAATGCCCGGATTTATGGAAAAGAGGCCGGCGACCTGGAAACCCAGGCCGACATTTTAAACCTCCAACGATATGCCGATGAGCTGAGATCGCAGGGTTACCTTACGGAGATCAAGATCGGCTATGGTAATCCGCGGGAAACCATCGCTGAAATTGTGAATACGCTCAACGCCGATCTTTTGGTGATGGGAGCTCACGGCCATTCGGGATTGTATGATCTGTTACTGGGAGATACAGTGGATAAAGTAAGACATGCCGTGAATATCCCTGTATTTATTGTAAAGTAAGGCTGATGCATTTCGATAAAAAAGATAAAATATATCTGATAGGCTTTATGGGCTGCGGTAAATCTACCCTGGGGAGGAAAATATCACGTGCGCTGAATTATGAATTTGTTGACCTTGATCAATACATCGAATCTGTGGCCGGGCAGTCGGTGGCTTCCATTTTTCATGATAAGGGAGAAGAATATTTCAGGACACTTGAAACAGCAAGCCTTCAATATTTCAATGATAAAAAATATATCGTGCTGGCTACCGGTGGAGGAACGCCTTGCTTCAATGATAATTTGAAAATGATGCTCAGCCATGGCTGCTGCGTTTACATTAAAATGCCCGAAGGGGCTTTGTACCAGCGATTGCATAAAGCCAGCCCGAAACGCCCGCTATTGCAGGGCAAAACGGAGGATGCGCTGCGATCGTATATCCACGAGACACTCCTTCAACGTGAAGAAATTTATATGCAGAGCCATATTATTGCTGATGGCATTAATTTGAGCAATACCTCACTGATCGGCGTGCTTAAACATAAGTTATTGCCAAATATTAAATAATGTCAATGCTTATTTCAAAATAGTTCAAATGATATTTTGAAATTCAGGATGGTTTATACTCTTCAGCCAGAACCGTTGACAGGTTCTCTTCTCATTTCCGTAATATCGTTGTGGCATTGGGTTGGGCCGTTGGCATTATCGTAAGCTCGTTTATATTCACATGTTTCGGGCGGTTCAGCATAAACAAGATTGCTTCTGCGCAATCTTCCGCCAAGAGGTTCTCAAAGCCCTCATATACTTTTTTGGCGCGTGCCTCGTCACCTTTAAAACGCACGATAGAAAATTCTGTTTCAGCAGCTCCCGGATGAATTGCAGAAACCCGTATCGGAAATCTCGCCAGGTCGATGCGCATGCCTCGGCTTAAGCTATCCACGGCAGCTTTTGTAGCACAATAAACATTACCGTTAAGATAGGCTTCCTTGCCTGCAATAGAACCCACATTCACAATATGTCCATCGCCGTTTTCAGGCATCAGCGGCAGCACGGCTTTTGTAATATAAAGCAACCCCTTTAAATTTGTATCTATCATTTTTTCCCAGTCATCGATGGCGCCTTGATCGATGGTGCTTAGCCCGGAAGCCAGGCCGGCATTATTAATAAGGATATCAATCTTCCGGAAGCCGTCGGGCAGATTATCGATACCATTAAAAACTTCTTCCTTGTTTCTTATATCCAACGCCAGGGTATGCACCATGATACTGTATTGCGTTCTCAGCGCTGAGGCCAGCGCTTCCAGGATCGTGTTACGCCTCCCGCATAAAATCAGATTAAAATTATTTTGGGCTAATAATAAAGCAGTTGCTTTTCCGATGCCTGAACTTGCACCGGTAATTAATACTATTTT
>JBBRJE010000149.1:0-7443 GCA_038219845.1 Bacteroidia bacterium | reverse complement strand
AGGTGGCCTATATCGGTCGATTCTTTTGCTTGCTGAGGTCGTTTATCCCACCAGTATATCTTGGCGCAAAAAATTGCCGCGATAACCAATAAGATGATCAATACTTTTCCTGATGTTTTAATTTTTAATGCCATTGCTTGGATTTTATTTTATATTTTATTTTAATAAATCGTTATAATTATTTACCGATCCGGTGCTTAGCTGGTTGTCTGTAGGATTAAGCTTATAGCCGCTATCAGGGTTCACACTTTCGAGCAATTTTAAGCCTTCCTTTTCATAGGTGGCATTATCCAGGTCGATAGATTGCATAAAGTCGGCAGAATAGCTGATAGCTTTTTTCATATTGGCTAATTTACCTGCGATATCTTCCTTTAAATATTCCATGGATTGCTCCACCAACAATTTCTTCTCAGGGTCGCCTTTGAAAATTTTCAGAGCAGAGCTTAAAGCCTGGTTGCCTGAAGTCACAGACTTATACAAATCTTTTTTCAGCTCCAGTTCATTGCGTGCATCTTCAATTAAATAGGCGCTGTTCTTATGGATCTTGGTAAGGTAATCGCCGATCCTGCTTAGATTATCATAGATCGGTGTTAACTGCGTTACATATTCATTCAGCCTCCCAATCTGCCTTGTGGCATTGCCAAGTTCAGGCATCATATTTTTCTCTTTGGCAGCCTGGGCTTTCGACATCAATTTCTCAATCTCATCTTTCTTCTCTTTTATTTTCATATTGATCTTTTCTTTCTGACCATCCACCTCGATGGATTGGGTATACAACTTTTCTCTTTGCGCTTCCATATCTCCCAGATAATCTTCCGCGATAATAAAAGGGTCGAGCTCAATAACCACACCTACTAATTTTTTCATCAGTATCTCATAGAAATAAAAAAGGCTGAGCCGTAATTTTCTATTGGTGACGGCATAAAGAAACAGGGCCAGGCATACCATTGCAATGCCGAAGTTTATTGTATTCCAAACGATGGTGGTGAGAATAGGAATTACAAAATAACCAACGATGGCGATAATACCTAAAGCCATGATGATTCCGAATTTACCACCCGGCCGGTTCCAATATGATTTTAATTCCTGCGGTGATGTAGGGAAAATTTGTGTCTCCATTTTACTTATATATTTGATTGAATTTTTTGAATGTCTGTGGCTATTTTATTGTAGATGGCCTGACTTGCCAGCTGGTAGCCATTGCTGTTTTTGGTTTGTTTTTCTTCCTCCAGGGCAACCTCGGCTTTCAGCTTGCCTATCTGCACCTGCGACTCGGAAATTTCTGTTGTGAGCTTCTGTATCTGATCGGAATTTATCGCGATCCGTTTTTGGAGATCGAGGATATTATTCTGTCTATCCTGCACCTCCGATTTCAGCTTTTCCTGAATGGCGCGCTCAAATTCAATTTTATCTTTTTCCACCAGCACTTTATATTTATTGGCGGTATCGAGCAGTGTCTGCTTGGTGAGTCCCTGGATGCTTAAAGAGGCGAAAGTGGCTGATAGCCGGGTGTTTTCATCACGGATATGCGTTTCCAGAGCTTCCATCATCTTATAAAATTCAAAATAATCGGGGCCGGGGAGGTTGGCCTGGTCGAAGAGGCGATCGAAATATTTTTCGAACTTTTCGGCTTCCGCATGATTTTGTGAATTGCGTATAATATCGCTGGTAATGGAAGGTATTGGGTTGGATGAAGATATTATTTCCTTGTTCTGGTCTTCATCAAATTCAACAAATACTCCTAAGGCTTTTTTGAAAAAACTGGTCATCGTTTATCATTTGCGGGTAAATTTAATTCTTTTTATGGTATTCCTATAAGATTTCAAAAAAAAGGTAGGGCTTTCGGGTCTAAATTTTGAAAGCCTGTATTGATAAGGGTTTGAAAATTACGGTTAGTAGAACGTTAAAATGCAAAATGAGTGAAAGTATTGATTCTGCTGCAATTCATACTGTTATTAGATTTTAGACCCGAAACCCCTGTCAACAAGGCTCACATGAGAGATAATGTAGAAGAGTTTATGTATAAAAGAAAAAATGATAAAATCCAGGTGCAAAAATATTTTCGTGAAAAGCACGTCAGATATGCAGCATAGAAAATTAACACGACTTAATTGATGGCCCCATTAACAAATCAGGTATTTCCAAACCTTTATCCTTTTATCAAAGATAATTAAATGCAATATCCGTGAAAATACCTGTATAAAAAAGCCGAATTCTAAACTTCCACTAATCTCCTCCCCTAACTAACTTCTGCGAATATTCCTTACCATTTACTTTCAGTTTCACAATGTATGTTCCTACCGCCAGTTTACTTATGTCGACAGGCACAATATAACTACCTGTTTTTTCAGTCTTATTTCTGAATACATCTATTACTTCTTTTCCATTTATATCATAGATTGTAATTAAGGTCTGTGCCTGCTGCGGTAATTGGTACAAAATGTTTACCATCGTGTTTGCAGGATTTGGCCGAAGTGTAAATTTGAAATTGTCTATTACTTCATATTTAACAGGCTCCTGAATAGTTGTGGTGTCAGGTCGTAACCCTCTCCATCCCGGTATAGTAACATAAAAATTCACTGCTTCACCTTTATTTCTGGTTTTTGTATTTCTTTGAAGCATATAAATACGATAGGTAGTAGTATATTCCAACTTCTTTCGTGTCGAGGTTTTAGCTAAGGTGTCCCCCAAGAGTTTAAATTCTAAACCTACCTTATAGAACTCATAAGGGGTAAGGGTTAAATGACTTAGAACAATATCATCAGGATTACTCCAAAGCCATAATAAAGGATTGAGTTGAGTTGCCCCTGTCACATCATTGGACACTTGCACAGCGTCTGCCAACAGATCATTCATGTGAAGATACACAACTGCTGAATTAAAGAATTCTGAATCCACCGCATGAATTTCAATTGTATAATATTCCGCGGTTGAAACATCCGGATTTATCCTGCTCCAGTTTATGGGATTACCTCCTTTGCCATTTCCATTGTAAACTAAATTATTGCTTATCGAATCAACAAGTATTGCATTCCGAGTCGCAATGTTATTATTTGAATCTGCATTTAATCCGGTGTGAATAGTTTCCAAATAGGTCATACTTTTAGGTTCATCCCCATCGCAGGTAATGATACGTGCAAGGAAACAAAAACGAAGATCAGTTTGGTCATAGTTTGCCGTATTTGGAGCAATCCATCCTACTTTTACAATAATTGAATCGTTTGCAGCAATTGCTGGTATGATATAGGGACGTCCCGCTGTAACTTCACGTCCTAAAGGATAGTCTTTTCCTGTGCTTGGATTATGATACATATTTAGGGAATTTTCTGTCCAATTTATATCCCATAGCTCTCCTGTACTTGCAAATGACCAATATAAACGAAGTTTGGTGGGAATAGATGCTGCACCTGTTGTACTTTTATTTCTTATTTTACAATAGATGTAATTAGAATCATTTTTTTGACTATAATCAGGATTGTAGTGTTTCAAAGTATCTACGGCTCCTGGAGTATGTTTGAACCAATTCCAAATATCTCCACCTCCAAACACATTTGCCCAGTTAGTATACGGATATGGTTCATTGCCGTTATCGTCAAAGTAATCTTTAATCCAAACATCGTAAGCTGGGCTGCCTATAACGGTAAGCAAAACAGAATCGGTAGTCAATACTGTACAAATGGTAGTAATAACACATTTGTATTTATTCCCGCCCATGCAGGACTGATTGGCGGTTATGATTAATGAATCATTGTTCGTGTTCGGAATTGCCTTCCATAAAATGCCGTTATTCGTACTCACATACCACTGATAGGTATGGAATACAGAACTATTTGTTACCGCGACCCAAAACGATGTATTACTTCCCAATGCTACTGTTACAGGGGCAGGTTGAGTGGAAATCGCGGATGGTGCTAAACCGAAAATTTCAACGGTTTTGGAATACAAAGTATCAGATTGTAATCCATTTGCACAATAGCCTCTAAATCCTACTTTTATACTATCGGTAAAGGAAACCATTAGCCCTGTTGATGAGGGATAAAACGAAAAACCGTTTATAAAAGGGTATGTATGCCATGAACTCGTATTGGAACAATAGTAATACCATTCGGCATAAGGTGGTGTCATATTGAATTGACAATAAAACGCAGCAGAAACATAATTAGTTCCACATATTACAGCATTATTCGGTTGTACAGTGATCTTAACGTTAGTATAAATAAGGATGACATTGCTATAATAGGTAATACCGGAACGAACTGTTTTTCTTCTGACAAATACCGAATCAAAATATTTTGAAATATGATATGTAGTAGCACTTACTCCTCCTGACGCGGTGAACACAAGCCAAGTGGAATTATCAAAGCTGTATTCCCACGCATAAGATTTATTTGTTGGAGTAGTACCTTGAACATAAAAATCGCATCCGCTGTATAATGGAGTGTTAGTATAATTAAACCAAATCCGCTGATCGCAAACATTGAGGCTAATGCTTGTAACACTGTAGGATGCACTTGTATCTGTTTTAGCACCGGAATATACAATGCGGCGAAGGAGAAAGGTTGTTGAAAAGGTTGTATCAGAAACGTAATCTTTCGATGTCGCCCCCGCTCCCGCGATATTATAAAATCCACCCGGCCCTGAATAGCTTTTTTGCCATTGGTAGGTATAAACTCCTGTTCCTCCGATAGGATCGGTTGCAGTAATTGTAAATATCGAATCCCCAATACAATAGTTGTAAGATGGTAAAAACAAGTAGTTATGAGTAATATTAAGCGCTGAATCAAACAAAATAGTTTTGTCAACGCTGTCTTTACATCCGGCAGGTGAAGTAAAAATCAATCTCAACACTACGGAACTTTTAATCAGGGCTTTGATCGTGACGGTATCTAAATTATCTACTCCGGTGATGCTCCCATTTGTGATTACCTTCCATTTATAAGTGTAAAAAGGTACTTTGTTGGTTGTATAGGCGTAATTATAATTTGTGTAATTCATGGTATCGTTTCCGAAAATCTGGAAAGGCGGCATTCGTGTGTCAATCATTTGAGTTATTGTTTGAGCGCCGATTTTCAGCATGATAAAATATCTTCCTTTCACTAATGTCCTGCACATGCTATCTGCATTAATTACTGAATCTATGGCAACTCCACTTGCATTTTGAAGAATCCATTTCTTGTTATCACAGAAATAATTCTTAAAACAGTAGTCATAACAATTTTTCGCACTCACTGTAATTGTTTTCAGGCTAACGCTTGTAGAAGGTAAAGCATCTATTTGATTTGACAATCCGTTTTTGGCTCCTATCATGTCACATGGATTTGCATTCCCAAGTTTTACTGCTTTGGTAATAAACCCGCAGTCATTGGAAGTGTTGGTAATGTTTTTCACGTTGGGCAAGGTTATCGCAGAAATGTAATCAGCATTAAAATTTGAGTAATAGATTTTACTATCAGATGCCAACTGCAAATGACATAACGTATTGCCGGATGATCTGATGGTATCCAATAAAACAACGGTTTTAACCGTTGGAGGGTTAATTGAAAGGTCATATTGATTTATCGTATTATTTGGATAACAGCCCTCGCAGTTAGTATATAACAATTCAGAATTCGGACTGAAACTCATATCAAAACTTCCGTCAACAATAACCGGATTATTAAGATCAATAACTCCCGTTTTCTTATCGAAGGTGTAAACGTAAATTTGACTGCTGCCGGAAAATCCTGCTCCAATTCTCATACCGTTAGGAGAAGCTTTTATAAAAAAGATATTTCCCGAAGGAAAGCCATTACCTGTATTTACTAAGCGGTAGTCACTACTGAATGTTATCGCCCCATCTCTATCGCATCTGAAAACATTAATTTTATCAGTACCCATTATGTCCAAAGAAGCTACTAACAGCCAATATCCCACGCTATCGCAAATTGGAATGGCAGTTATGCCCTCGCTTGTTACAAATACGTTTTCTGCAAATGTATTAGTGGTTATATCGGTTGGGTGTGATATTATAATGTTTCTCGCAGAAGAGTCGATATCGCCGTTTCCACCCCTTAGTGTCATATTAATTACCGAGCTGCGTAATCCTCTCACACTGGTTCCCATGTTTCTTGCATCTGTGGTGACAAGAAGATATTTGTTAGTGTCATTTAATATCGGAAGGACAATACTGCCCTGTGCGCTGCTTGCATGACCAAATATGGGGCTATGAGGCATTTGCTGATGGTTGCGGTTATACACCTTGAATGAATCAGCCGGGGCAATATCTTCTCCGCCTCCATAAAATAATAAGCTACCATTGGTTTTGCTTTGGCTAATGCTTCCCTCATCCCCATTTAATGCACTTGTTTTTAAAGATCGCGGGCCTGTATTTGTGAATTGTAGTCCGGTATGGTTGCCGAAGAACCAGTTACTATATTCAGGTTGATAAGTTGCATGTGTAGCACAATTAAAGACTTTGACATAATCAGACTTCATAGAAGATGCCACTGGATTATAAATAGGGAAAGTAAAAACATATCTTTTAATGGTAATGGGGTAATTTCCAACACTCAAGTTTTTAATTATTATAGTATCATGGGTTATGCTACCAATTGGACGTAGAATTGTCGAATTAGAAGAGACCTCATAAATTGCTCCGCTTATATAATTGAATTTCAAAATTAAACTGTCGTTGCTACAAATATTTGTTTCGAGTGCGTAGAAAAATACTTTGTCAGTATTCCCGCTTATACCCGCATTAATTATAGAATAATCACTAACCAAATCCTTTCGTGCGGTTTCAAAAGTAGCCCACATCCTGTCTCGCTGATTAGGCGTGAATTCTGATAGACAGCTATCATATTGATATCCCATATAATTATGAATGGGATCGGTATGGTTCGTGTCCGGCAAAGGGAAATAACTTTCGCTGCATGAGTTTTGAAGAGAATTACAGGTATAGGTATAAATTGAGGAATCGCTCATGGGAGGAGTATCATAACATAGGTCGCCGTGATTAGGCAAATACTGTTTAGCAGAGTCATTAAGGTCACCTCCGCACGATCCTTCAAAAGGGTGATATAAGCCAAGATAATGCCCTATTTCATGTACTAAAGTTTCACCTTCATCCCTATTAGCGGGTAAGCCGAAACTTCCGTCAGAATGATGCCCAATATATCTTCGGCTCATTATGACTCCATCATCTGAAGCATTTTGACTTGGATAGGTAGCAACCCCGCCTACATATTGGATTGTTCCGGTGGGATTAATGTACATTGTATCTATAATCCACACATTCAAATAACGACAAACATCATAACGTTGTATGGTTCTTAACGAATTAGTTTTTGAGGAGTTATAGTTAAAGTTTTTATATGCAGTGTCCTTTGTATATGTAATACCCGTAACGGAAGTGCCATTCGGGTCGAGTTGTGCCAGCCTGAATTGAATCTACCACGGTTTGTA
>JBBRJE010000148.1:0-7465 GCA_038219845.1 Bacteroidia bacterium | reverse complement strand
TCCCCCTTTGGTATTTAAAATTATTTTCAACAAATCGTTTTCAAGGATACATTCTTCATTTACACCTTCGGCTAATTTCCCAAAGCTGCCCATCTGTGCAGCATTCATCGAATCTTTAAGATGGTTGTGAACACTGTCGCCGGTACTTTGAACCAGCGGTGCAATTGTACTTAGTGAATCCTGCTTTTGTTTAGTTATCGCAAGCGAATCTTTTTGTGCATTATAATTTTCGACATCTTTACGAGAAGGACTGGATATGAAGAAGTAAACCACCAACAATAACCCGATAAGTAATAACCCCGTACGCGCGGTTTTATCCATGATAAATTTTAGATTTTTTAAAAGGGTGCGAATTTAGTTAAAAGGAGGCAAATAACTATTAAACAAAAAACCTTATTTTTGAATATAATATAATTCCAAATGTCAACAACCATGGTTATTGGGGCCAGCGCTAACCCCGAACGATATGCTTACAAGGCCTTACTGAAGCTGCGTTCTCACGGGCATGATGTTGTAGCAATTAGTAATAAGACCGGTGAATTGCAAGGCGTCAAATTCCAGAAACCGTTCCCTGCGATTAATGATATTGATACTGTTACGCTTTATATTAATCCTGTCATTCAACAATCATATTATAATTATATAATAGGTTTAAAACCCAGGCGCGTTATTTTTAATCCTGGAACAGAAAATTCTGAATTTGAAGCGATGCTTGAAAAAAATGGTATAGAAACAGAAGAAGCTTGTACTCTGGTGATGCTTAGCATCGGGGTATATTGAAAAAGGTGGCATTGACCTTAGTTTGATGATTCACCATTGTGATTATTTTTATAAGATATAAAAAATTCCAAATCACCATCTCAACCCACCACCCTGAAGCCAATCTTACTTCCTTTGTTTTTAGACGGTTGCTCATCCAGGCTTAAATGGATTACATCTTCCAGCGTTAGCTCGGTCATCATTTCCAGATTGCGGCTGGCGGCTGGGAGCTGCGATAGGCGCAGGTTCTGGTGTTTCACCGCATCTTCTATCACTTTACGTACAAGGCGTCCATTACCGAAAAACTTATCTTTTATATCATAAACATGGGAAAAATATTTCTGTAAATGTTCTTTGGCATCAGGCGTAGCTTTGATACCCTGATCTGATAAAAGTTTGTCCGCTATCTGCATCAATTCTTCGGGACTAAAATCTTCAAATACCAATTCCCTGTCGAACCTCGATTTGAGTCCAGGGTTAAACTCCAGGAACTCATTCATATTATCTGTATAACCTGCAGCGATAACAATAAAATTACCTCTATGGTCTTCCATTCTTTTCAAAAGAGTTTCCACCGCTTCGCGGCCAAAATCGGCGTCACCGCCTTGCGATAAGGCATATGCTTCATCTATGAACAACACCCCGCCCATAGCCTTATCCACCATCTCGCTGGTTTTCGTGGCTGTTTGTCCTACGAAATTTGCCACAAGCCCTTGCCGGTCTGTTTCTACCAGGTTGCCTTTTTCTAGTATCCCAAGGGCTTTGAAAATATGTGCAACAATTCTGGCTACAGTGGTTTTCCCTGTGCCGGGGCTGCCTTTGAAAACGGTATGCAATGAAAATGTCTGCCTCACATCTTTCCCCATTTCCCGATAATATTTCACGAGCTTCACCAGCTCATCAATTTCTTTCTTCACCCCTGTAAGTCCAATCATGTCCTTCAGCTGGCTCAGAGATTCGCTCAATAATTCTTCATCAATAGGAATATCCGCTAAAGCACGCTGCTTGGAGGCGAATATTTTAACTACATCGGCAAGCTCCACAGTCATCAATTGATCTTTGCTGGCTTCCATAAAATTTGGCATTGCCATTACACGCAAGCCTAAATTCATCTTGGCTTCATCGATAAGCGAATTCACATAACGTGCATTTCCAAAGGTATGGGTTCGGGAACGATAAGCTTCTACAAGTTTCTTGTAAAGTATACCTTCGGCTTCCTTCGTGAATACTATATTTCTTTTCTTACTGCAAAATTTCGCAATTTCCTGCAATTCCTGAGGCAGGTAATCGGGGAAATCGAAATACATATTGAACCGTGATTTTAAACCGGGGTTGGAGCCCAAAAAATTATTCATTTCTTCTGGATAGCCTGCCACGATGATTGCTATATCTCCATCACCGTCACTCATTTCTTTGATCAGTATCTCGATTACTTCCTTCCCAAAATCTTTATTGTCATCACCGGCGCGCGCCAGTGCATAAGCCTCATCGATAAACAAAATACCACCCTTAGCTTTCTTTATTGCTTCCTTTACTTTTGGTGCTGTTTGTCCTATGTATTCAGCAACGAGGTCGGCCCTGTCCACTTCATGTACATGACCTTTACTAAGTAATCCCAGGTTCTTATATATCTTCCCCAGCATCAGCGCTACGGTTGTTTTGCCTGTTCCCGGGTTGCCTGTGAAAACAGAATGAAGGTTAATTTTATCGGTATCATCAAAGCCTTTCTCCTTGCGGATCTTAAGAAAATTAAGATAGCTGCTGTACTCTTTAATTTTTACTTTGATGGTGGATAATCCAATGAGCTCATCCATTTTATGCATCACGATATCCATGCTCTCCAATGGCGGCTCTTCCTCCGTCGGGGGCTCTGTACCTATAAGCTGTTGTACATATGGTTCGTATCCATCTTCATCAGCTTCAATAAATTCGTCGCCGATATCAAAATGATAACCTGCCACTATCTGGTCCATAAACAATACCTCAATACTGTATTGATCTCCACCCCAGGTGCCTTTATGATCGCTTCCCCAGCCCACGGTACATGTGATCGTATCGTCGTTTTTATAAACGAACAATAGCCTTTCCACACCACCCTTAAGCTGGCCATTGTCATTTTTAAAATTAAAAAAAAGCTCACAAGCCCAATAGTCATATTTCTTCACCAGGTTCTCGGCCTGAAACTCAACCCAGATATAACGCGTTTCCGTTTGTTTAAAGCAATCATAATACACACGTTTTGATTCTTCTACGTTCTGGTTTGGGCCTTCGTAAAGCCGTATATTCTTGATCCTGAAATAAGGATTGGATAATTCATTAACGACGCCTTCTTTTTCAATATAGAATGATTTGGATCCTATAAGCACGCCATCCATCCATGCTTCCCAGCGGTAGGCGCCGCGCTTCCAATAGCCTCCTATTTTTTTTACTCCCCAGCCTTCCCGCACAAATACAACATTCTCATCCTTTGCGATATGCTTTTGAACCTGAAGGTCGCACATTTCGGTGCTTTTACTGTCATAGCATTTTAAATTTATTTTAATATCCCAGTCCTTATTATCAAAAAGCTTATTAAAGAAAGATAATTCACAGTAGATGAAGGAACATTCCGTTTCATCGAATACTACACGATATTTTTTTTCATCGTTTGCCAGCCATTCATTTGAACCGTATACCTTGATATCCTTAAACTTATAATTTACCTCGTTCATTTTATTTAATAATTAAAACCACTGTTAGGAACTAATCATAATTTTTAAAATCATTTTTTAAATTGAATCTTTTTGATTCATGCTATATACAATAATGCAATTTTACCATTTCAATCGCGAAAAACAAATGTTTTGGGATAATTTTACAATTTAATGCCCACCAGCAATTCAACATTTGATCATTTATTAATTGGCATTCGATACTGAGTAATATATAAAATGGAATATTGAGGCTCCGGAATCAGCAGTTTTTAATCTTGTATTTTTAATACTGCCATAAAGAATTTTTATTTTAAACCCATTACTTTTAATTCCGCATTATGTATTATCTGGTTGCTTGAACCATCTTTTACAATATTTATCAGTGCTTTGGCAAGGATGTCGGAAGAGATCACGAATGCTGGTGCCAGGGCTTCCAGCACTGGAAGCAGTGGGGTAACCAGCTTATTAAAAATAGAAGTATTCGGGTTTTTGTGAATGGGTTTTATTCCTGCCGGACGTGCGATAAAAAGCTTAAGCAGGGTCATTTTTAAAAGGGCATTCTCAGTCTTGCCTTTGATACGGGCAAATAAAGTTAAACTTTTCTCAGACGGATCGGCGCCCGCACCGCTAAGAAAGAGAAAAGTGCTTTTTGGATTGGCATCATACATCGCCTTTGCTGCGGCTACCGTAAAATCGTATGTTATTTGTTCGTATTGGGCTGTACTCACCTGGGATTGAGATATTCCCAAACACCAGATTACGGCGTCATTTATTTTTAATTCTTCTACAATTGAATCATATTTTAAAAAATCAGAATGAATGATTGTCTTAAGCTTTGAATGCGATATTGATAATGGTTTACGTGTAATCGCAGTAACCGATTCAATCCCATTATCAAGTATAGCTTGCCTGATAACTTCACTTCCAACCATCCCGGTTGCTCCTGTTACAATGATCTTCATGGGGTAAAAATACAGTAATACAAATGAAATTTGCAAAAGAAGACCCTGATCTTGAAATTAATATAAAAATCATTCTGCTTATTTTAAATTACAAACTGAGTTTCAAATACCGATAAAAGGTTTTTGAATCATTCTTTTGGCAGCCATTCTCAGGCATGCATTGCAAATTGCGAAATCCGTATTTTCGCATTCAAATGGCCCGGAAGAATAAAATTGTATTCGAAACAGAAATCACCTGCATGGTGAATTGGGCTATTGTAAGTCAGTTAAAACCATATCAGCTGGCCTATAGGATCAATGAGGCCTGTCAATGGAATCTATACCGGTTAAAGAATCTTAATCCGGGTGCGCGCAATAAAACCATAGGATTTGCCTTATTCACTTACCAGCGCGATGAAATGAAACCGGAATTTTATCTCATCTCATTAAAAGAAAACAAAAATATCCTGGTGAAAGAATTAAAACAATTTGATTTCATAATCCAGGTGAGGCTGCCTGATGAGGATACGATATGGGATGCTGAGGCAACGATGCAACGAATAAAAAGCATTGAAAATGTATTGGGCGTTTTTGATATAAATATCGATAGCCTTAAGAGTGCGGATATGCTGTTTTTTGATAAGCAGCTCGACCGTCTGGAAGAAGAAATTGAACCTGTTAAAAGAAAGAAAATTACGAAGTTAATTAAATAAAAAAATATGAGCGCCACAATTACATTACAGCGGGGCAAAGGTTATAGGGTGGAAGCCGGTCATCCCTGGATTTATAATAATGAAGTGGATAAAATTGACGATGGCATTATCGATGGCGATATAGTAGAGGTATTCAATTTTAAAAATAATTTTATTGGCAAGGGATATTATAATGGTAAATCTCAGATTTTAGTTAGGCTACTCACCCGGCATGCAGAGGAAATTATTGACGAAGCTTTTTTTCTGAAAAAAATCAGTGAAGCAAACCAGCGCCGTTACGATACAGGGTTCACAAATAATTACCGGGTTGTATTCGGAGAAGCAGATGAACTGCCTGCTTTGGTGGTGGATAAATTTAATGAAGTATTGGTATTGCAGATTTTGACCCTTGGCATGGAACGCTGGAAACCCGAGATCGTAAAAGCGTTGAACAAAATCTTTTCACCTTCGGCTATTTATGAACGCAATGACGTTCCGGTAAGGGTTCTGGAGGGATTGCAGGAAAATAAGGGTTTCCTTTCTGAAAAAGTGGAAACCCAATTTATTATTGAAGAACCGGATAATGTAAAGTTCTGGATTGATATTGAAAACGGACAAAAGACCGGGTTTTTCTTGGATCAGAAAGAGAACAGGCAATGCATTAAACCTTATGTTGAGAATAAAACCGTGCTCGATTGCTTCTGTTATACTGGCTCATTCAGCATGTACGCCTTGAAATATCAGGCGAAGCATGTGTTAGGCTTGGATATAAGCCAGGATGCGATTGATAAGGCGAAAGCGAATGCTAAGCTGAATGGATTTGACAACTGCACTTTTGAAGTACAAAATACTTTTGATGCGTTAACGAATTTCCATAGGCAGCAGATGAAATTTGATACCATAATTTTAGATCCGCCTGCTTTTACCAAAAGTCGTGGTAATATAGAGAATGCCCTGAAAGGCTATAAGGAGATAAATTTGAAAGCACTGAAGCTTTTGAATAAGGGTGGTTTCCTGATCACCTGCACCTGTTCGCACTTCATTAACCAGGAAATGTTCCGGGATATTATAGAAGCAGCCTCCATTGATGCGCATATTAATGTAAGGCAACTGGAAAGCAGGATCCAAAGTAAGGACCATCCCTATATCTGGGGTATTGAAGAAACTTTATATTTAAAGTTTTACGTGCTCCAGGTAATATAACTGCACAGTTCCTATTGCATAACCCGATGCCAGTTAGGGGTCAACGGGAATATTCTTTACTTTCGCATCATGAACGCCGACGATACCTTGAAGATTATACAGATAGAGAAGGAAATTCAGGAATACCTGGGACAGGATTCTGATCATATCATAAATTTCAAATATGAATTCCGGGAGGGGAAAATGTATTTATATGTAGAAACCATAAATCCCAAATACAATCAAATGTTTCTGTTTCATACGGAAACGGGTGTGGACAAGCAGGATGCGCTCCAAAAGATGCTGGATTATGTGAAGCATAACAAGGATAAAGAAAATTCCTATACGATTCAATGGTGTGCCACGGGCGAGCGGGGTGTACGTACCAGCTATTTCAGCGGGGTAAGCCTGGAAGAAGCACTTGCTAAATTTCGCTATGGCAGGGACAGAAATAAAACAACGATCTTTCTTATCTCCTTGAATCCAAAATCCTGATCCATCGATTTGCATTATTGAATTGTTGAGAATATTCAGGGCTTATTAATTTTAGTCTGAAAAACGGTATGCAATTTGGATGGTAGAAGGATAAAAGATTTCAACTATGGTACTTTTTAATAAAAAGTGGATAATCCCGATACTATTAACTCTGGTTTTATTCAGCTTTAAATCTAATAATTATAATTATCGAAAAATAGAGAATAATGCCTTCTCCACCGGAGAAAGCATTGAGTTTCGCTTGCATTACGGCTTTGTAACAGCAGGTTACGGAACCTTGAGAATTTTACCTTATGCCGAGAAACTAAACGGCAGGGATGTATTCCATGTAATTGGAAAAGGTCGGTCGGTGAGCAGCTTCGACTGGTTTTTCAAAGTAAGGGATGAGTACCATAGTTATATTGATATGGGAGCTATCGCACCGCTAAAATTCACAAAAGATATTCATGAAGGGGGATATAATGATAATGATATCGCGTTGTTTGATCATGAGAAAAAAATGGTTAATTCCACCAAAGGCAAAATAACCATGCCGGAATATACTCAGGATGTGATAAGCCTGGTATATTATGCAAGAAGTCTGAATATCCATAATGCAGCCATCGGCTCCACATATCCCGTAACTTTTTACCTTGATAAGGAGGTTACAACAATCTCGTTAAAGATTATAGGTCGCGAAACTATTTCTACGGATTTAGGTAAA
>JBBRJE010000147.1:0-7476 GCA_038219845.1 Bacteroidia bacterium | reverse complement strand
CCTTCGGTGGTAGAACATAGTGGTGATGCCGATGTTTATGTTGCCGACAATGCCTCTACCGACAATTCCGTGACTTTTATCCAGGAAAAATTCCCATCAGTAAAGATTATTCAAAATTCGCGTAATGGCGGCTATGCAGGCGGATATAATGATGCCCTTGGACAAATAAAAGCTGATTATTTTGTATTGCTTAACAGCGATGTACAGGTAACAGCCCATTGGATTTCTCCAATTCAAATGCTGATGGAGAATGATAATAAAATTGCAGCTTGTCAACCAAAAATTTTAAGTTATGGTGAAAAAAATAAATTTGAATATGCCGGTGCCGCCGGCGGGTTCATCGACCGGTTTGGTTATCCATTCTGCAGGGGCCGCATCTTTGATAGTTGTGAAACCGATACCGGGCAATACAATGATACCCGCCAATGTTTCTGGGCTACCGGGGCATGCTTGTTCGTAAGAGCTGACGCTTTTGAGAAGGCCGGGAAGCTCGACGAAGATTTTTTTGCCCATATGGAAGAGATCGACCTGTGCTGGCGTTTGCAACAGTTTGGATATAAAATTATGGTATGCCCCCAATCGGTAGTATATCACCTGGGAGGAGGAACTCTATCGCAACAGAATTCAAAAAAAACATTCCTGAATTTCCGCAATGGACTGGGTTTATTATTGAAAAATTTACCCTTGAATATGGTATGGTATAAGCTGCCACTGCGTGTAGCCTTGGATCATATTGCAGCCTATAAATTCCTGTTTGAAGGGAATAAAGAGGATTTTCATGCTATCGCCATGGCGCATCGCGATTTTTTTAAACATTTTAATAAATGGAGGAAAAAGCGTTACCATCACCAGCGCAAAAATTTATTGCCGGGAGTCTTTGATGGTAGTGTAGTCTGGAAATATTTTGTGCGGAAAAAAAAGGAATTTTCGACGTTGGATCAAGAGAAATTCACAAAGTAAAATTTACTCATGCGCTACCTATTGAAAATCACCTACGACGGCAGCTCTTATCATGGGTGGCAGCTGCAACCCAATGCGAGTACGGTGCAGGGCATGATCAATCAGGCACTTTCAGAAATATTTGCTAAACAAGCAGACACCCTGGGATGTGGCCGCACTGATACCGGGGTGCATGCGCGTATGTTTTACGCACAGTTTGATCACGAAACTCAACTGGGCCCCTTGCTTGTGGGAAGGCTCAACTTTCTTCTGCCGAAAGATATACGGATTTATGAGATTTATAAGGTGGCTCCTGACTTTAATGCACGGTTTGATGCCCTTAGCCGGACCTATGAGTATAACGTTCATTTTCATCCCAACCCTTTCATTTATAAATATTCCCTGCTACTGCACCAGGCGCCCGATTTCATGCTTATGAATAAGGCCGCCCTCCGCTTGCTGGAGTATGATCTCTTCACCAGCTTCAGCAAGCGGGGAGGTGATAATAAAACGGATAAGTGTAAGGTAACTGAAGCCCTATGGATGAAAAATGAAAATGATAATTGGAAATTCCGCATCACCGCCGACCGGTTTCTACGTGGCATGGTGCGTGCAATTGTGGGTACCTTACTATTATTGGGGTATGGAAAAATTACGGAAGAGGATTTTATTCATATCCTGGAAATGCACGACAGGGCGGGTGCAGGTGAATCGGTGGCCGCCCACGGCTTATTTTTACATGAGGTAAGGTATCCACCAGGTTCGCTTTTAATTCCTCCGGTTTCGTAACTAAATTAAATAACCTTAGTTGGTAAAAACCTTGAAGGTTTCGTAATGAAAGTCATTTAAATTTGTTTTTAGAAAAACCTTCAAGGTTTAGCTTAAATATGATGACCAAACTCCCGGTATGGTTTAAAAAATCGAAAGGCGGATACTTCTATATCCCCGTCCACTGGGCAGGCTGGCTTTGCTATATAGTTAGCTTTGCTGATGTAATGACCGCTTTTTATAAATTGAGCGAAGGCACCAACGACACAACGGAACAGTTTAAGGCGGTGCTGCCCATTGTGGTGCTTAATTTTATTGTATTGGCTGTAATCATTTTTTTAACTTCAGAAAAACCCAAAGAGGAAAACTAATTAGTAAATTTGCATTCTTAAAATTTAGTTTTGAAATGAAATATCTGATCTTCATCATCGCCTTGCTCGGGGTATTCGCCTTTACCCGTTGCGATAATATATTCAAGAATAAGAAAATGAATACGGGCACAATGAATAATAATGCCACTCCAAACGGCAGCAATAACCAGGAGATGCCTGATATGAAATTTGAGGAGGAAGACCATGATATTGGCAAGGTCGAGCAAAATGAAGTAATAGATTTCTCGTTTAAGTTCACCAACACAGGCAAGGCCGACCTCATCATTAATAATTGCACCGCCACCTGCGGATGCACCATCCCGAATTGGCCTAAGCAGCCCATACGTCCGGGGGAGTCGTCCTTTATCGATGTGCAGTTCGATAGTAAAGGCAAAAAAAATGAGGTAACAAAGGAAATCACTATTTCCACCAACTGCAACCCAGGGGTTCGCAAGATAAAGTTTCACGGTTTCGTAAAAGTGCCGGAGACCAAGTAGTCATTATAATTTAATTTTTAATTTTATTTTTTCGTTATGTTTCAAATTGTATTAGATGCCGCGCCCTCAGCAGCACCCTCGTGGATGAATCCGGCACTCTTGATAGGGGTGGTGGTAGTGATGTATTTTTTTATGATAAGGCCCCAAAGCAAAAAGCAAAAGGAGCAGCGTAAATTCCAGGATACCATCACCAAAGGCGACCGTATCGTTACCGTAAGCGGGATCCATGGTAAGATCTCTGATATGGATGAAAAAACCATCACGATTGAAATGGAAAATGGAAAGATGAAACTTGAGCGTATTGCCATCTCGGCTGACATAACGCAAGCCACATATCCGAAAACAAAATAAGTAATGGTCGGCACTCAAGGCTGGCCAAAATGAATGTTACGCATAGGCATCACCGGGGGCATTGGAAGTGGTAAGAGCCGGGTATGCCAATATTTTGAGAAGATGGGTGTTCCGGTTTATTATGCCGATGATATCGCAAACCTCCTCATTAATTCTGATCCTGTAATCCGGAAAGAAATTATTGCGTCTTTCGGGCCTTCTTCCTACACAAAAAAAGGTTTGAATAAAGCCTATATACGGGAAAAAGTTTTTAATGATGAGGAAGCCTTGACGCGATTAAACCTCATCACGCACCCGGTGGTCTTCCGGCATTTCGAGGCTTGGTGTGCTGAAATGGAAAAGCAAGGTCATCCCTTTATCATCAAAGAAGCAGCGCTGATTTTCGAGACTGATAGCTTTAAGCACCTCCATTTCTTCGTATGTGTGATAGCACCGCTGGAAACCCGTATTGCCAGGGTGATGCATCGCGATGGCCTAAGCAGGAAAGAGCTGATAGGAATAATCAAAAAGCAGCTGCCGGATGAAGAAAAAATTAAAAGGTCAGATATCGTAATCAATAATCCTGATGATGAATTATTACTGCCCCAGCTTGTAGCCCTTCACCAGTTAATACTAAAAAAAGTCAACCATGGAAAATAAAAAATCTTTCTGGCAGCGATTGTTCCGTAATGTGCGCTCCCGTTACCGTATCGTGATCATGAACGATACTACCTTCGAAGAAAAATCGTCCTTTTCCCTGACACGCTTAAATGTATTTATTGCTTTGAGCTCCTTGATTGTGATCCTGATCTTCTCGGGTGTGGCACTTATTGCCTTCACCCCGGTGAAGGAGTATTTAAGTGGATGCAATGATATAACGGTGAAGAACACCTTACAATCCCAGATGCTGCGTATCGATTCATTGGAGAACGAGATACGGATGCGTGATGATTTTTTAAATTCCATACACCGGGTTTTTACTGATAGTATCGACCATACCAAGCCACCACAGCCGCAGCAGGCGCAGCCCAATAGCGAGAATACCACGGTTCCTGCCTCGGCCAATGAGCTGGCCCTTCGCGATATGGTGGAAAAAGGCGATAAATATACTTTATCACAAAATGCTGCCCCCAATTCCTTAGGGCCTAAGTACAATGCCGGCTATTTATACCTCCCCCCGGTGAAAGGAACCATCACCCAAAAGTTTGCGCCGTTGGAAGAGCACTACGCTATTGATATCGTCACCCGGCCTAATGAAACCGTGCGGGCCACCCTGGAAGGCACCGTGATATTCGCTTCCTGGAATCCTGAAACGGGCAATGTGATTGTATTACAGCATAGCAATAATGCAGTTTCTATTTATAAGCACAATGCAGTTGTATTTAAGAAAGCGGGTGATTTTGTGAAAGCCGGGGATGCCATTGCCATCGTTGGAAATTCCGGCGAATTAACTACTGGCGCGCATTTGCATTTCGAGATCTGGGAAGATGGGCTTGCAGTGAATCCTGAGAATTTTATGGTGTTTTAAGGAATGGAAAATGGAGAATCGAAAATTAGAGCTGATTCATAAACCAATGGGCCCGGAACAAAAAGAAAGAATCATTTCCTAAAACAGAGAACATTATAAGCTTATTTCCGATGATCAATCCCATCCGAGCCGCTCAGAAACATTATAAGAATTGCGATCACCTCCGCTACGGGAGATGAGCTCACCCAGGAAGCCTGCAATGAATAAGATCACACCGATTATAAGCAGGGTGAGGGCGATATAGAATGAAGGCTTCTGAACGAGGGTACGCGAATGCTCCGTATAATTAAACACTTTCTCGCAGATAAGCCAGATGGTGGTGATGAAGCCGATTAAAAAGGAGAGGGTTCCCATCACACCAAAAAAATGCATCGGGCGCTTGCCGAATTTGCCCATGAAGAAAATAGTGAGCAGGTCGAGAAAGCCATTCACAAATCGCTCGATCCCAAATTTTGTATTGCCGTATTTACGTGCCCTATGTTCCACCACCTGTTCGCCGATCCTTTTAAAACCGGCCCATTTGGCGATCACGGGGATATAACGGTGCATCTCGCCATATACTTCAATATTTTTCACCACTTCGCTGCTATAGGCTTTTAATCCACAGTTAAAATCATGCAGCTTAATGCCGCTCATGCTCTGGGTTGCCCAGTTAAATAATTTAGAAGGGATATTTTTCGTCAGTGTGTTATCATAACGTTTCTTCTTCCATCCACTAACCAAATCGTAATGCTCGTCTACGATCCTATGATATAAAGCAGGAATCTCATCGGGGCTATCCTGCAGGTCAGCATCCATAGTGATGATCACCTCGCCGCGTGTGGCGGCAAAGCCTATATTCAAAGCAGCGGATTTCCCATAATTGCGGCGGAACTTAATGCCCCGTGTATGGGAATCAGTCGCGTTCAATTTGCAAATGGTAGCCCAGCTTCCGTCATTGCTTCCGTCATCAATAAAAATGATCTCGTAGCTCAGCTGATTTTGCGCGCATACCCTTACGATCCATTCGTGCAACTCGGGCAGCGATTCACTTTCATTTAAGAGCGGTATAACTATAGAGAGGTTCAAGGTATTTCTGGTTATACGAATTCTTCAGGGTTTTTCTTTTTCATAAAGGCCGGAACGATAAGGGCAAGAAGAACGATGGCGATCAGTGATTTTGCAAATTGATTGAGGCCGAATTGGAATGGTGACATCGACTTTATTTTTTCAATGCCTTCCGTTACGCCATCTTCCATTTTAGCGAGGGCCTCTTCATCCGTGATATAGTGCTTGATCTTTTCTATGCCCTGGGTCAAGGTTTCAATGGAGGCATCTACAAATGACTGCCGGTCTAATGTTACAATAACAATATAATAGGTGGCATAAACAAAGGCGCCAAATAATCCTATAAGGCATGACAGGATGAATCCTTTCTTCCAGGAAATAAATCCACCAAGCTCCTTATCGCGGTAATTGAGGATGCCTACAATAAAAAAACCAATCAACAGTATGATATAAATGAAGGTGGTGATTCCGGTGATGGGCTTGCCTAACAGATAAAAAATAAGATGCGATATAATTTCCGCCAGGCCCAGTATAAGCCCCCATTTTAATGCGCTTCGCATGGGAGATACATTTTGTAATTCGGAGGTTAACATAGTTGCGGAGGTTTTTTTTATAAATTTAATTGATGGTCGTAAATCCATTCAGCGCAGCATAGGCCGCCAGTTGGTAATGGGTGAAATGCTGCAGGCTGACCTTGGTTTTATTTTCCACCCCATAAAAATAAAGCATGAGGGGTAAGAACAGGTCTTTCATATCCGAATCGGGGGAGAGATTTTGGGATAGCTGATAGATCGTCTCTTCATCTGTTTCCACTGACTCCTGGTGTTTGATGATATCCTCATAAATCCGGTGTTCATCCTGGAATTCATCTTCATGCACCAGCAGAAAATCTTCCAGGAAAGTGGAGAGGTTGGCAGTCATATCATCATCCTTGCATTCTTGCAGAAACAGGAACATATTTAATAATTCACTGCCCCGGTCGAGGGTGCTCTCCTCAATATTCTGCCATTCCTCGCTGTCGAAAAAAGCTTCCCTGTCGGCGCTTTTGGCAATGGCATTCATGATCAGCAGGTCCACCAGGATCTCACTGATGGGTTTGATCTTATAATGTTCAACCGTATCGTCGAGTCGCTTCAGCTTCTCAAAAAAAGCCTCCTCCGATGAAAAAATATTCATCACCTCAGCCCTCACATTCAGCTGTCGTTCACCGGCAAATATGCTCTCCAGGGCGTTTCTTATGGGCTTGTGCATTTAATTTTTAATTTACCACCTTAATACGGGGTAGATTTCTATTTACTTTTGCGGGCAAACGTAATAAATCATTTTAATTAAACAAGAATAATTCATGCCGCGCAAAATAAAATTTAAAACCACCAACCCCGTTTTACCCGTGGTGAAAAGCGGCTGGGTGGAAAATCCACTGGATAATTTGGGCCTTTACCGTAATATTAACGACAATACCATCCGCAATTTCAAGGATGTATTTCAATGGCAATTCGGACCTAAGCCTCAAAAAAAGGAGAAGAAGCAGGATCCTTACAAGCATAAGGTATTGAAAGGCGGCACATTCCTTTCCAGCAAAAAAGATGGGCTTTTATGGCTGGGCCATGCCTGCTTTATTATTCAGCTCGAAGGCTTGCGCATAATTACCGACCCTTTATTATTTGGTATCTCTGCAATGAAACGCCTCACCGAATTGCCCATAAGCCCTGATGATATTAAAGAAGTTGATCTCATCCTGCTCTCGCATAATCACCGCGACCATGCGGATGAGAAAAGCATGAAAATTATTTGCCGCAATAACCCGCAGGCTATCATTCTAACGGGCCTACAAGAGAGCCGGCTGCTGCATTCATGGAAAATCACGAATACGATCCAGGAGGCAGGCTGGTATCAGCAATACAAAACTGAAGCACTGCAGATCACCTACCTTCCTGCAAAGCATTGGAACAGGCGGTACATCTGGGATACCAATCGAATGTTATGGGGGAGCTTT
>JBBRJE010000146.1:0-7483 GCA_038219845.1 Bacteroidia bacterium | reverse complement strand
TTTACGCAGGAGCCGGTATTTTTCGAGCGTAAAGAACGTACAGCAGGAGAAACGAAATACACGTTCCGTAAAATGTTGAAATTCGCAATGAACGGAATTTTTAATTTTAGCGAAACACCCATCCGTTTAATAACTTACCTGGGCCTTGGCGCCACTACCATCTCCATTTTATATTTGGGATATACGCTTTATAAAAAATTCTATTTAAATGAAGTTGTGTCGAGTGGCTTTTCGGGATTGTTATTTGCAATCATTCTGTTCAGCGGCGTACAGCTGATATCCCTTGGTATCATTGGAGAGTATGTGCTTCGTATTTTCTTTCAATCCAAGAACCGACCCTTGTTTGTAATTAAAAATAAGATAGTGGATGGGGAAATACAATAAAATATAAATAGAGAAATACAGAATACGAAAACATAAAGAATTCCTCCTGCATTCAAATTGTACTGTATCTGTGTATTCAAACTTTGCTTAATCGTGGTTTCTGTATTCCGGCGCCGTAGCGTCTACACTTCAATCACCTTATCCTTCACAATCACAAAGACCGCAGCATCTTTTTCATGTTCCAATAAATATAAACCCGTTAAGCTGCCAAAGGCCGGAAGAATTAAAATATTTTTATGGAAGTAAAAGCAGGGAAGTGTTATGCGTTGTAAGCCTTTCCCTATCAAGGTAAAGCCGGGATGAATATGCCCGCAAAAATTAATTTTATTTCCCGGAATAATTTTCAAAGGCTCATGGGTGAAAATAAATTGCTCATTTTCCATCCGGTCTTCCACCACACTCAGACAGGTATCTTTATAATGGCGCTCTTCCAATATATCATGATTCCCTTTGATTAAAATGAAATTCAGTTTTGGGAATTGTTTCATAAAAGCACAGAATACATCCCATTCTTTATTATAATCACTATGAAACAAGTCACCCAAAAATATAATGTTTTCAGGAAGCGTTTTAGTGATCAGCTTCGCCAATTGCTCATAATCTTTTTCAGCACTTTTACCTGGGATAGGGATACCATTCCTACGGAAATGGCTGGTCTTACCCAAATGAATATCTGCGATGATCAGAATCTTTGTATCCCTTATATATATTGCCTTCTCCGGAAGCAATTCCAGTTCAATTCCGTTTAGCGTGATCTTCATTTCTGGTTTTCCTTTTCTATCTGCTCTTTAATTTTCATTACTCGGGCTTCGATATCTTCACTGCTGAATTTCTCCCGCCAACGCCCGGTGAAGATCGGGAATGAAAACGGTGTGGGTTTGGAGGGATGGGTGATGATGATCTCTTGTTTTTCGATACGTTCAAAGGCATTTCTCAAGCGTACAATCTCCAATTGGAAATCATAAACCTCATCAAATGCCTGCTTCAATAATAAATTATCTTTTTCATGTTCCATGAATACTCCAAAAAATAATTGAGCGGAAGCCTGCAAATGTCTTGTCTTGATATGCTTACCGGGATAACCGGTGAAAACAAGGCCTGCGATACTCGCAATATCGCGAAACCTGCGTCGGGCCATTTCAGTTGTATTTACACTTTTCAGTATATCTTCATTCAAATGTTCGGATGAAAATAAATCACTGTCTACCGCCTCTTCAATAGGTATATCCTGGTCGCTTAATAATTCAAAGCCATAGTCATTCATAGCGATAGAAAAAGTGATGGGCTTAAAAAGGGAAAGCCTGTTGGCCATGATAGCGGCCATCCCTTCATGAACATACCTGCCTTCAAAAGCGTATACAAAAATATGGCATCCTTCTTTGGTGTTTATTTTTTCAATCAGCAATCGATTCTCATCCGGTAAAATTGACCGCCTTTCCTGCTCTTCAAATAAGGGTTGCAAAAATTTCAATTCGCGGTCAAATTTCTCTCCCTTATGGTAAGCATTCAGCTGGTGCCTGATACTTGCTGCAAGCTGGGTTGACAAAGGCATTTTCCCTCCTGCCCAGGATGGTATGATTCCATTTTTGCTTTTACTGATACGCACCAGGGCATTCATATCTTTCACCATAATTAATTCCAGATTTTTACCGGCAAACCAAAATACATTGCCGGGTTTTAATCTGGAAATAAAATTTTCTTCGATGCTTCCGATCCATTTTCCACCCAAAAATTTTACTGTCATAGCACTGCTGCTCACAATCGTGCCCATGCTTAAGCGATGCAGAGAAGCAATACGCTTATCCACTACTTTATATATTCCATCTTCATAAACCACTTTTCTAAAATCATCATAGGCATAGAGTGATTTCCCCCCGGTGGTAAGAAAAGAAATGCACCATTCAAATTCCTGGAGGCTTACAGAATTGAAACAATGAGTGGAATGAATTTCATCATAAAGCTCCCTGGCTGTAAATCCATCCGAAACAGCGCGGGTAACCATATATTGAAGCAATACATCGAAGGAACGGATGAAAGGTATACGGCTTTCCATCTTATTATTTTCAATCGAATACCGCATGGCACTACCTTCAATTATTTCCATGGAATGTGTTGGCACAAAATAAATTTTGCTGGTGGCACCTGGCTGGTGACCACTCCTGCCCGCCCTTTGCATAAAACGCGCAATGCCTTTAGGTGAACCAATCTGAACTACCGTATCCACGGGTCGAAAATCAACCCCCAGGTCGAGGCTGCTGGTGCATACCACCGCCTTTAAATAGCCGTCGTGTAAGGCATCTTCCACCCATTTGCGTGTCTCCTCACTCAAGGATCCATGATGTAGTGCAAGGATTCCTGCCAGGTTCGGATCAGCATCCAAAAGAAAGCGAAACCAGGTCTCAGCCATAAAACGGGTGTTGGTAAATACGAGGGTGGAATTATTATTATGAATTATTTCCAGCACCTTTGCTCCCAATCGCAATCCCAGATGACCTGCCCATGGGAATTTTTCCAGCACATCAGGAAAGACCGTCTCCACCAATATTTTTTTCTTGATATCCGCCTTTATCAACACCGAATTCTGATGCTTGTCCCCCATCAATATTTCTTTTGCTTCCTGTAAATTTCCGATGGTTGCAGAAATACCCCAGATCTTTAAATTCGGGTTCAAGGTTTTAAAACATGATAAAGCCAACTCTATCTGCACCCCGCGCTTGCTTCCTAATAATTCATGCCATTCATCAACGATGATAAATTCCAAATTTTGAAATACCTCCAAATACCCCTTTTGCGCCAACATTAAATGTACACTTTCCGGCGTAGTGATTAATGCTTCGGGCATTTTTCTTTTTTGCTTCGCCCTTTCGCCAGCACTGGTATCACCGGTTCTTAAAGCAATTTTATAAGGTAAATTTAAGTCGAGAGAGACTTTATTTGTCGCATTTTCAATTTCTTTTGACAAGGCACGAAGCGGGGTGATCCATAGGCAATGCAAATTACTTCCAGGTTTTTTCACCTTCTTCTTAGCATCAATAAAGTGCTGTATCACACCAAACCAGATGGCATACGTTTTACCAAATCCTGTGGGCGCATTTAATAATCCAGAGTTCCCAGCTGCAATGCTATGCCATGTCTCTTTCTGAAACGCATGGGGTTTCCATTGCTGTAATTTAAACCATTCGGATGCTGCTCTCATTTAATTTTTAAGCTATCTATTAATTGCAGCAGATCCTGCTTTGTATTCGCCTCTATTGCACTTTTATCAGTTCTCCAACGGGCTATTCGTGGGAAACGTAATGCTATCCCTGATTTATGGCGAAGGGAGGGTTGTATGCCTTCAAAGGCTATTTCAAAAACCAGCTCGGCTTTAACGCTGCGTACCGGGCCGAATTTTTCCAGAGTATTCTTTTTGATCCAGGCATCTACCTGGATTAATTCTTTATCCGTGAGTCCGGAATAGGCCTTGGTAAAAGGCAATAATTCTTCACCATCCCAGATGGCGAAAGTATAATCGGTATATAAATTTGCCCTTCGGCCATGACCTGCCTGTGCATAAATTAAAACGCCATCGGCTGTGAGTGCGTCTACTTTCCATTTCCACCACTGGCCTCTGCGCCGGCCACTTTCATAAATACTTTGTTTATGTTTTAACATTAATCCTTCACATAAAAAATCGCGCGATCGCAGGCGTTCTTCTTTTATTTCTTCCCAGTTTTTGCAATTTAATAAAGGCGATAATAACAAAGGAGCACCTGGATATTTATTTAACGATTCGATAACTAAGGTGGCCAATTTATCTCTTCGCTGATGCATCGGTTCATTGCGAATATCAATTCCGTTAAATTCCAGCAAATCATAGCATACCATCATCAAAGGTGCCTCGGTTAAGGATTTTTTTGTGATGTTTTTTCTTGAAATACGGGTCTGCATGAGATGGAATGGAAGCGGATTTCCGTTCCTCATAGGTAAAATCTCACCGTCAATCACTGTGCCATCGGCCAATAGGGAGGCGAGGGCATTGAACTCAGGGAATTTCTCGGTAATGAGTTCCTCTCCCCTGCTCCATACAAATAATTGTTTATCTCTTATAATGATTTGGCCCCGTATCCCGTCATATTTTCTTTCTATTTGCCAATCGTCCAGTTCACCCAGCGATGCAGGTTCCTGATCCAATTGATACGCTAAATAAAAAGGATAAGGCTTGGAATGATCGTCATTGGCATTCTCAGAAAAGAGTAATTCCTTTAAGGTGATATTCCCAGGATCCCAATTTCCGGTGAGGCGGTGTGTTACAATATTCTCATCCAGATGATAGAATTTTGATAAGGCCTTAATCACCAGCTGCTGCGAGACACCAACCCTGAAAGCCCCTGTAATCAACTTATTGAATACAAATCTTTCGGGTGTAGATAATTGCATCCATGTAGCTTGTATGAATTTTTTACGGTTCTCAATTTCTTCATGCACTAAGCTTTTCAAATCCATCATGGTTTGATGTAAACTATGTTTGCCTTTCTCTCTTTCTGAATTGTATATCGCAGGCGAAGGCAGTATCAGGGTAATTGTTTCCGAGAGGTCCCCAACAATATGATAAGAGTCATCAAAAAGCCATTCACTGATATCCGCCAATTCCATGCACCATAATTTTAATTCTGCCGACTTGACTGTACACTTTGGCTTTCTGCCGCTGAGTAATGCCACACACCAAACCGCATCCTCGGCCTCCGCGGCAGAAAAATAATTCACCAGCGCTGCCACTTTGGCGTTGGTTTTCGTTGTTTCATCTATAGCCGCAAAAAGTTCTGAAAATAACTTCATTTAATCGCGTCTAATTCTTCACTATTTTTATCCTGTTCCTGCTCTTCCGGCTTATTCTCTTCTATATTTTCACCTTCGTATAGCGTCTCCACTTCGGAAGCATTCAATTTGTATTTCTCCCGGAGCCATTTGGCATATACCGTTTTATATCCATGGGTGACATACACGTTTTTTGCACCAGTGGCCTGCACTGCAGTATTCAGTTCGTTCCAGTCGCAATGGTCGGAAAGCACAAATCCCCGGTCTGCATTTCTACGTCTTCGTGCGCCACGCAATGCCATCCATCCACTGCATATTCCCAAGCTATAGGGTTCAAATCGGTTAAGCCAGGGAGAACCCAAAGCACCTGGCGGAGCCACAATAATTGCGCCCTGAATATCTTTCTTATTCAATCCAAATACCTGCCTGGTAAATGGAAATAAAGGCCTATCGGAAGATAGCGCATCATTAACATTGGAAACGGCGCCATGAAGAAAAACATCACCTATATTTTTATCCAGGTGATGGATGATACGCTGTGCTTTTCCCAGTGCGTAACCGATGATAATGGAATTCTTTCCCTGGTTACGATTCGAACGCCACCAATTATTAATATCGTCATGCACCAATTTGGGTTCCGGAAAATTATAAACAGGCAATCCGAAAGTTGATTCTGTAATAAAATGATTACATGACACAGGCTCAAAAGGGGTTGACATACCATCATCACTCAGTTTATAATCTCCCGACACGACCCATACTTCTCCTTTGTACTCCAATCTTATTTGCGCAGATCCGATGATATGCCCTGCTGGGTGGAAACTAATTTTCACGCCATTCAAATGGATGGGTTCATTATAATTGATCCCTTGTACATTTATTTCATTACCAAGTCTGAGCCTTAAAATGGGTACGCTCAGATGATGGCATAGATAATATTTAGATCCAAAGCGTGCATGATCCGAATGGCCATGGGTGATCAACGCCTTCTCCACCGGCTTCCAGGGATCGATATACACCCCTGCCTGCTCACAAAAGATACCATTGGAATCAAATTTTAACATGAGGTAAGTTTAAACTGAAAAATAAAATATACGGAATGAATAATTAAAGATGAATAATGAAGAATTAACACAGAATACATTCTCTAAATCAGGATTTATCCCAGGTTCTTAAACTAGTGCAAATTTATAGAAATGTATTTTGTATTAATCCTGCCGATCCAAACAATAGTATTAATCAGGTAAATCCTTCAATCGGGAAAATCAAGTTTCATACATTGAATTCTGCATTCATTATTCATTTTTCCTTCTGTATTCTGCTTATCTTTGCCAAAATAAATACATGCAATTATTAGACGGCAAAAAAATATTATCCGAAATTATAGAAGAATTGTCTGAACAGGTGAAAGCCCATGCCTTAAAAGGCCAGCGCCCACCTTGCCTTGTGGCTGTGTTAGTGGGCGATGACGGAGCCAGCCAGACCTATGTTAGCAGCAAGGAAAAAAACAGCGCTGCTTGTGGATTCACTTCCCGCATACTCCGCTTTGAAGCCAGCCTCACCCAAGAGCAATTGATTAATGAAATTGAGAAATTAAATAATGATATAGAAGTGGATGGCTTCATTGTTCAAAGTCCGCTTCCGAAACATATCTCGGCACAAAAAATATTTGATGCCATCGCGCCTGACAAAGATGTAGATGGCTTCAATACCTTGAATACCGGGAAGCTTACCAAAGGTATGGATAGCTTTGTTCCGGCTACACCGCTCGGGATCATGGAGCTATTAAAGAGGTATAAAATTGAAACTTCGGGTAAACATTGCGTTGTGATTGGCAGAAGTGATATTGTAGGCCGACCCTTGAGCATATTACTGAGCTTGCCTAATGCGAATGCCACAGTTACTTTATGTCATAGTCGAACAAAAAATTTGGAACAGCATACTTTACAAGCTGATATAATTATTGCAGCCCTTGGCCAGCCTGAATTTCTTAAAGCCCATATGGTGAAGGAAGGAGCGATCGTCATTGATGTTGGCATCAGCCGTATTGATGATGCTTCAAAGAAAAATGGATTTCGATTATCAGGCGATGTGAAATTTGATGAAGTATCGGCCAAATGTGCGTATATTACTCCTGTTCCGGGAGGCATCGGATTAATGACCATCGCTTCTCTGCTTCAAAATACCATGAAAGCCTATCACGCCAAATTTGAAAATTGATTCTTCCCGATTGGAATTCTAAAAATTAAATCCTAAAATAAATTGAGACATATAAAATTCATATTAATTACCCTTATCATGC
>JBBRJE010000145.1:0-7510 GCA_038219845.1 Bacteroidia bacterium | reverse complement strand
CGTGCTTAAAGATGCCTGGAAAATAAAAGGTGATTCGCTGGAGGCAGCGAAATATCAAACGATATTAGATAAGTATTCCAGATAAAAAATATCGCCTTTCCTAACGACATCTCTTTAATATATAAACGGTATGAGGTGTTTATTTATTTAGCGCTCTTTATTTTATTCTCAATTGCACTCGTACTGTAACCTTTAAGAAATGGTATGATTTTCACTTCGCCCCCATTTCCAATAACGATATCAGCGCCTACAATTTTATCGATCGTATAATCTCCTCCTTTAACTAAAATATGTGGAAGGATCTTCAGAAGCGCTTCCCGGGGTGTTTCTTCATCGAATAGAAATACGGCTGTCACACATTCTAAAGACGCCATAATATGAAGGCGCGACTGCTCGTCTTGTATAGGCCGGTGATGCCCTTTTAATTTTCGTACAGAAGTATCGGTATTAAGAGCTACGATAAAAGTATCACCGAGGTCCGATGCCTTGTTCAGGTAGTCGATATGACCCCGATGCAAAATATCGAAGCAGCCATTGGTAAACACAATTTTTTTACCTTCGTCCTTCCATTGCTTTACCCTGGTAAGCAAGCTGTCGGATTCATATATCTTATCAAGCAATATTTGGAGATGCTTCATTTCTTAAATTCTTTTTACGTTCCCGGAAGGCAAGATATAAACAGATGCTGCCTGTTACAGCTACAAATATAGCCTGGGTGGTATGTGAAACCAAGGCATATGCTTCGGCATCAGCTGCGGGCAAGGCATAAAACATCAGCGTGATCTTCATGATATAATGATAAGAGCCTGCACCACCGGGTGTAGGTATGGCAAAACCCACAGCACCCATAGCGAGCACCACCAGTACTACCTGCCAGGATAGATGAGCCGTGACCGGCATGGCGTGCATGAACGTATAATTGATAAAAAAAAATCCTACCCAAATTCCGACCGATTGCATCCAGAACAGGAATTGGTTTTTTATTTTGAACACGCTCAATAGCCCTTCATTAAAGCCTTTCAGGAAATTCATAATTTTTATTACGAAGCCGAATTGCTTTATCCTGTTTATGAAAATAATTATTGCAATAATGCATAAGAGGAGTGCCGCGATCATAAAATAAAATAAATCATGGTAGCCCTCCCATAATAAATCGAAATGCATAAAATTATTGATCGTGTCGAATTCAATAAACAAGGTAAAAATAAAAAGAAGCATCATCAGAAGCACGTCAATGATGCGCTCTGTGACTACCGTTCCTAAAAGTTTATCAGCAGGAATTTTATCCGTGCCGAACATTACGCCGCAACGAGCCAGCTCGCCCCCACGTGGGATAGCATAATTGGTGAGGTAGCCGATCATCACAGCATAAAAGCTGGTCTTCAGCCTGGGGCTATAGCCCATAGGTTCCAGCAATAATTTCCATCGCCAGGCACGTAAAAAATGGGAGCCCATCGTCACCAAAAAACATAATGCTATAAATTCCCAATGAAGGGAATAAACATTATCTTTAATCGTGCTGAAATTGGTGTTTTTAAAGGTTAAGAAAAGCAAACCCGCACTTATCCCAAAGAAAATAAAATAAGTGAGGAACTTTTTTATATTCATTCGGAATGATAGCTAATAATATTCCTGCCTTCTTCCAGGTGTACCGATAAGGGGGTATGATTGCGTGCTTCCTCCCGCGACATAAAAGCATAAGACATGATGATGAGGATATCGCCCACCTGCACTTTACGGGCCGCGGCACCATTAAGGCAGATGACGCCCGAGCCTCTCATGCCAGTAATTACATACGTTTCCAGCCGCTCACCGTTATTATTATTGACTACCTGAACTCTTTCATTGGCTATGATATCGGCAGCCTCCATCAGATCTTCGTCAATAGTAACGCTGCCCGCATAATTTAAGTCGGCTTCGGTAACCCGTGCCCTGTGAATCTTTGATTTTAATACCTGAATTTGCATATAAGCCGCAAAGATACGGGAAAACGAATTACGTATAAAGTATAACGTATAACGAGAATACAGTTAAATCAGGGATATTCTTTATTCGTTATACGTTATACGCAATACGTTATACGTTATACGTTATACAATCCTTTTCCCTACTTTCACGCAATTAATTCAAAACAAAATTCAATCATGGATAACGCTTTTTACATTTTTATTATCGCTTTTGGAATATTATTCATCAGCCTTTTCCTTTATTATATTCCGGTAGGATTGTGGATCACCGCGCTGGTATCTGGCGTAAGGGTCAGCATCGGTCAGCTTTTCGCCATGCGATTGCGTAAAGTGCCACCCACGTTAATCGTTAATGCCCTGATCACCTCTACCAAGGCAGGGCTTAATATTACTCGAAGCGATCTTGAAACACATTATATGGCCGGTGGAAATGTTCTTAATGTGATCCGTGCTTTGATCAGCGCAGATAAAGCAAGCATCCCACTGGATTTTAAGCTGGCCACCGCGATCGACCTTGCAGGACGGGATGTAAGCGATGCCGTACAGTTATCGGTAAACCCACGCGTTATTGATACTCCACCCGTGGCCGCAGTAGCCAAAAACGGGATACAGCTTGTAGCCAAGGCCAGAGTTACCGTACGGGCGAATATTAACCAGCTCATTGGTGGTGCAGGTGAAGAAACGATCCTGGCGCGAGTTGGTGAAGGAATAGTGACAACCATAGGATCGGCGCACGATCATAAAGAAGTGCTGGAGAATCCAGACAGGATATCCAAAACCGTATTATCCAAAGGGCTAGACCAGGGTACCGCCTTTGAGATTCTTAGTATCGATATCGCAGATATTGATATCGGCGAAAACATAGGAGCCAAGCTCCAGGCCGACCAGGCGGAGGCAGACTTGAAAGTCGCCAATGCCCGTGCGGAAGAACGCAGGGCTGCGGCTGTAGCCACCGAGCAGGAGATGAAAGCCAAAGCACAGGAAGCACGGGCCAAGGTAATTGAAGCCGAAGCCCAGGTTCCTATGGCCATGGCAGAAGCATTTAGAAACGGCAACCTCGGCATTATGGATTATTACCGGATGCAGAATATGAAGGCAGATACAACGATGCGGGAGAATATTGTGAATCCGCCGAAGAAGTAACGCGTATTGCGTATAGCGAGCGTAAATACAAGGGTATTGAAAGGTTGGGGCGATAGGTATTGAAATAATAATGGAGCCGGATTGGATTAGAAAGAATTGAAACTAATAAAAACAATATTTAATATTAAGCTTATGAATAATTACAAAAAATTGGAAGTTTGGAGGAAAGCTATAGACTTGGTTGAAGATGCTTATCATTTAACCAAAAAATTCCCTAAGGAGGAAATTTTTGGATTAACATCGCAGATAAGGAGGTGTTGTATATCTATCCCATCAAATATTGCTGAGGGTGCGGGTAGAAATGGTAAAAAGGAATTTGTAAATTTCCTTGGGATTGCCTCCGGGTCATGCTGTGAATTAGACACTCAATTAATTCTGGCGGAGCGTTTAGGTTATTTAAAACCAGATGATACAAATTCTGTTCTTGACAAAATAGATCATATCCAACAAATGAACGTTAACCTGATTCGAAAGCTGAGTAGCGCATCGTAGAAAGTGTCGCGTAATGCGTAGAGCGTACAACGTATTTCGTATTGCGTATTTCGTATTGAGTACTAAGTTTATCGGATAGAAGAATTAAATTTGAAACCATAAAATAAATATTAAAACATAAAGTGCATTATACGAAATAAGCAAGTCGTTATACACAAGACCTTGTAGCGACAATGTACAATCAAAGCCATAAAGTGCATTTTACGAAATACGCAATACGCAATACGCCCCCCACCCCCATGCTAACCAAAGAACAAATAGCACAACGCATCGCACGTGAACTTCAAAATGGTTATTACGTGAATCTCGGCATTGGAATTCCTACCCTTGTAGCCAACTATATCCCTGAAGGCGTGGAGGTGGTGCTGCAATCAGAGAATGGCTTGCTTGGCATGGGGCCTTTTCCAACAGAAGAAAATATTGATGCTGATTTAATAAATGCAGGCAAGCAAACGATAACAACTTTGCCCGGCTCCGCTTTTTTCGATAGCGCCATGAGCTTCGGCATGATACGCGCAGGTAAAGTCGACCTCACTGTTCTTGGCGCAATGGAGGTATCCGATACCGGGGATATCGCCAATTGGAAAATCCCAGGTAAGATGGTGAAAGGTATGGGAGGCGCAATGGACCTGGTGGCTTCTGCAAAAAATATTATTGTAGCTATGCAGCAGGTGAATAAGGCGGGAGAGAGCAAGATGCTTGCAAGATGCGCCTTGCCTATCACAGGCCTCGGCTGTGTTAAGAAAGTGGTTACTGAATTCGGAGTTTACGAAATAACCAGTGAAGGATTTAAATTGACCGAACTGGCACCGGGAGTGAGCGTGGAAGAAGTGAAAAAAAATGTAGCAGGGAGGCTCATCATCGCCGAAGATATAAAAGAAATGTCATTCGAATAAATATAAATATCATGAACACCAGAATTTATTTCTCTCTTTCCTTACTCATCGGCATTCTATTTCCTGCAAGCCGTTTGCTTTCACAAACCGAATTCGAATTACCGGAAGATATTGAATTCAAAACCAAAGCCGATTATAAAAAATACGAGCCTACCATGGTAGCCGCTGCCGCATGGCTTACGGAAACGAGTCTCAACAAAGAAAAAGACACCCGGAAGGATGTGAATAAATTTGTGATACAATGGATTGACGGAAGCCCTACCGTGACGATGCAATTTACGACGCCCTTATTAAAAATGTTCAAGGAAAATCCCAACCTCCTGGCGATATATACTGCCTATTACTGCAAATATTGCATCGAGAAACAAAGCGATGCTAACAAAAAGGAAGCTGCGAAGGCGGGTCTAATCGCTGTGAATATGGTTTATTTAAAGGGTGTGGGAGTAGTTAAAAACAAGACTCTTGATAAGCTCAGTAAAAGTATTGAGAAGAATACCCTTGATAAATTTGAGACCGACATTAATAAAATATAATTAAGCAAAGCGTATAAAACGCTGTGTATGCATTTTAGCCAGTATATTGCTTCAGTATTGGAAAATTAAGATGAATTTTCCATCTCCTTGATATCGATTGAAAATCCCGCAAATCTAAAATTTCAATTCAAGCGATTCCACTATTTTGTTTGACAGGATATGTTCATCAATGATCCGGGTTATATCATCCACAGTAACATGTCCGTAATAAGTGCCTTCAGGATATATAACCATTGAAGGACCGAAATCACAGGCATCCAGGCATCCTGAGCGTTGCGCCCGAACGATACCTTTCAATCCCCTTTCGCTAATCTGCCGTTTAAATTCTTTGACAAGAGCCATACCCCTTTCTTCGCCACAACAAGGCTTACCTTCTGTTTTCTGATTGGTACAAATAAAGATATGCTTATCGAAACGCATGGGGGGGGGGGATAGTAAAAAGTATTAAGTATTAAGTAAATACAATGGCGATTGGGGCATGAGGAAGTTTGATATATAACCCTGGTATATCACTTCCGAGTGGAGTCAATTGTCAATTATTAATTATAAATTGTCAATTATCAAGATTCATTTGCTACACGTTCCATGAGGTCGGCGAGGCGGCTGCTATAGCCTGCCTCATTATCGTACCATCCAACCACTTTCACGAAATTTCCCTGTGTCATGGTAAGGTCGCTATCGAATATGCAGGAATATTTACTTCCAACAATATCAATAGAAACGATCTCGTCGGTATTGTATTCGAGGATCCCCTTCAATGGCCCGTCGGCGGCCGCTTTGAAGGCTGCATTCACTTCTTCTTTGGTAACTTCTTTTTTCAGGATGGCATTAAAGTCGGTCACTGAACCATCAGGAATAGGTACGCGCATGGCATTACCGTTCAATTTCCCTTTGAGGTGAGGCAATACCAAACCTACTGCTTTCGCTGCTCCAGTGCTTGTTGGCACTATACTGTAGGCAGCCGAACGGGCACGACGCAAATCCTTATGAGGCGCATCTTGTAAATTTTGATCTGCCGTATATGCATGTATGGTAGTCATAAAACCTTTCTCTACACCAAAAGCATCATCTAAAACTTTTACCATAGGTGCAAGGCAATTGGTGGTGCAGGAAGCATTGGAAAGAATTTTTTCGGTACCGTCAAGAGAATGGTCATTCACCCCTAGTACAATAGTTTTCACATCGCCTGAAGCCGGTGCAGAGATCACTACTTTTTTAGCTCCAGCAGTGATATGGGCCATCGCTTTCTCAGATTCGGTAAAGCGGCCTGTAGCTTCTAAAACCACATCAACATTTAAATCTGCCCAGGGAAGTTTCGCCGGATCTTTTTCCGCGAATACTTTTATCTTCTTACCATTCACCGTGATAGAATCAGCGTCGGAGCTCACGGTTCCATTGAACCTTCCGTGAACGCTGTCGTACTTTAATAAATGAGCGAGGGTAGCATTTTCTGTGAGGTCGTTGATAGCAACAACTTCAACATTTGATTTTTCTAATAAGTAACGGAAGGTGATACGACCGATACGACCAAAACCATTGATGGCAACTTTCATGAGGGATAGATATTGAAAAATTATTAAAATAAAAAATCTAAAAGTATTCCTTTTAAAACGGCGCAAAGGTAAATTTTAAAATACTAATATTCTAAAATATTTGCTTTTTATCTGTATTTTAATACCTTTGCACTCCTTTTAAAAACAGGGCCCGTTCGGCTATCGGTTAGGCCGCCAGGTTTTCATCCTGGAAAGAGGGGTTCAACTCCCCTACGGGCTACTACTTTTCAATAAAACCCTTGTATATCTAAAGATTGCAAGGGTTTTTTATTTTTCAGAGTAATATCAGAGTAACAAATTAGGCCAAAAAAGACCCATAAAAAGCACTAAATTTTCGTAAAAAGTGGTGTAGCCCGCGGGGATTCCAACACCGATTTTGCTTTAAAATGCATTTAGTGAAGGGCGATATAGATTTGCAATTTTTCTATTAGATATTAGGGCATAGCAGCAGTAAGACGACAGAGATATATACCCATGTAAGCAAACAAGAGCATTCAGAAAATCATTTCACCCTTTGACACCTTATAATTATTCCTTATAATTGTGATCTAAATATCCGAAGCACAATAGCGGCTGTACATCCCTCGTGTTGGAAAGCAACCGACATGGTGTGGCGGGTATATACAAGTTAATGCGCAATTGCTACCACGCATCTGCAAGAATCAGGAAGTTTTTTCGGTATAAAAAAAGGGGGAAGGATTTACTTCTTTAAAAAAACTGCTAATGGTAAATAGAGGCAACGAGATTTACCATTCAAGTCGTTGCGAGTGGCATCGTGAAAGATGGCTCTTTCAAACGATTGACATCGTTAAACGACTTGGTAAAGTTAGAAGCAAAAATCTGAACGGGAAAATTTTTGCTTCTAATTTTAGCAGGTATTTTTAAAGAAGTAAGCCTGGGCAGCGGAATTTTTTTTACCGGCGATT
>JBBRJE010000144.1:0-7519 GCA_038219845.1 Bacteroidia bacterium | reverse complement strand
TGGCGAGTTGCTCCTCAGCAGAGCTCGTTTCCGCTTCATCCAGTTCATCAAATGTAAATGGTATTCAGGATTAAAAAAAATGTGTAAACTTGTAACAGGATTTTTAACCAAAAAGTGTAAACTTTTTTCAGGACGATACATTCTCCTTATCATTCTGCCCTCTCCTTGTCATTCTTACCTTCTCCTTGTCATTCTGAGCAAAGCGAAGAATCTTGCATTCAACACATCACAAAAGACGGGTATACTTTTTGGATTCTTCGCTTTGCTCAGAATGACAAAAGGGTAGCTTCGCTTAGAATGACAAAAGGGTTGTTCTACCTTCTCCTTGCCATTCTGCCTTCTCCTTATCATTCTGCCCTCTCCTTGTCATTCTGAGCAAAGCGAAGAATCTTGCATTCAATCCATTGAATCCTTATATTTGAAAAAAATAAAACCTTTATGAATAATTCATTTCATACACATAAATACTATGTGTATATCCTTACCAATTTCACAAAAACCGTTTTGTATATTGGAGTCACAAATAATTTAAAACGTCGCTTGTTTGAACACGAACAAGATGCAAAAACAACTAAAAAGCATTTTGCCGGAAGGTATAATGTCTACTATCTTGTGTATTGGGAGGAATTTAAATATATTAATCGTGCCATTGATAGAGAAACGGAATTGAAAGGATGGTTAAGAGAAAAAAAAGTGAAGCTCATTGTAGGATTTAATCCAGAATGGAGGTTTCTTAATGACGAAATAGATTGATTCTTCGCTTCGCTCAGAATGACAAAAAAGTGCTTCGCTCAGAATGACAAAAGGGTAGCTTCTTGTCATTCTTACCTTCTCCTACTCATTCTACCCTCTCCTTGTCAACGACAAACAATCAACTTCATTCCTTCCGCAGCCATCCCAAGATCCGGGAATTTTTTATTTTCCATCCACCTCCTGATTGTTCTAATTCAAGGGAAACCCTTGAAGGTGCTGTCGTTCCGGGGTTCTGCTGGATAATGGTAAGGTCATGATCTGTGACTCCGCAAACTATTGCTACATGTCCGTAAACGTTTGCTGCGCTGCCACCAAAGATAAGAAGATCATCAATTTTAGGCTTTGCTTTTGATGGATTGGAATACTGAATAAGATCGCGTTTTGTATTACGTATCCCATCCCCAATATTTAAATCAAAAAAGTCTTTCGCATTGCCATAAGAGTCTGGCATCTTATGGTTGAAATGTTCATAATAATATCTTTTTACAAATTCAACACACTTGTATTTCAAACCTATGTTATAACCGTCTGTTGTAATATTCCTGCCATTGGTAGTGCTTATGTTTCCATTATAATACACCTTCACATGATTAAAACTATCCAATGCCATACCCCAGCGGGCATCTTTTAAAATAGGACTATATGAAAAATATCGAAAAAAAATATACGATCCCAGGACCAGGCAACAAAAGATGGAGAAAAAAATCAAGAGACGCTTATATTTTGAAATTGCTTTCTTCATGGCATGTCATTTTCTATTCAATTCCTAAAATTTACAATTAGCGAAAGTCGACGGAACAAAGATGTTAAATGTAAACACCTAATGGAGGAAAACAACCAACCATTCATCATTAACTACCAACAATTAACCATTAATTCTTAACCCCCATTTCCCTCAATAGCCCATCGGCATGCGCATATTTATCCAGCACAAAACAAATATACCGTGCATCACAACCAATGCTCCGGCTATAGTTCTCGTTCCAGGCATAATCATTTATAGTAGCTGTATAAGCCCGGTCGAAATTTATTCCAATAAAATTTCCAAAAGCATCCATTACCGGGCTGCCACTATTACCACCGGTGGTATCCAAATTATAAAGAAATCCCACGGGCACATCATCGAGCTCTTTGTCAATCCAGGGTCCATAATCTTTTGTTTCGATCAGTGTCTTTAACAATGGAGGCATTATATAATCCCCTTCCGGAGTTTGTTTTTCCATGATGCCTCTGAGTGTTGTGAATGGCTTATTATAAACTGCATCCTGTGGCGCGAAGCCTTTGATATAGCCATAAGTGAGGCGTAATGTGGAATTAGCGTCAGGCATATAAGTGGTAATATTCATCAGCATCTCCGCATCATTATAACGCGTCGTTAAGGCCGCCACTTTTGAATTCCAAGGGATAATAAATGCTGCATACTCCGCATAGTCCATATTGAGCGCTTCATTGAATTTACAAAATTCATCGTTTGTTTTCAGCGCCTTAACCGAATTTTTACTGAGCGACGCCTTCACTTTTTCCGGATCATTGAAGATTGATTTTTTTATCATGTAATGAAGCTTGTTTTCCACCTCCTTTTCGTTGAGACCTGTAAAATATTTATCTATAGCCTGGATATGCTGCCCAGGAGGAAATCGCATAGCCATGGCAATAAGGTGGGCCAGGGCAGGCAGCTCTAATTCTGCATTATATGATGCAAGCGAAGCACGTATACCATCGGCAGTTTTCTGAATCTTCTCCGTATCATTGGTTTCATAAAGTTTCTTTAAGCTGACATAATCGCTGCAGCCATCCATTAAATGGTTTAGATTATATATTTGTTGCAGCCATACATTTTTATCCGCACGAACGAAAAGTTCAGCATATGCTTCATCAATTTCTTTAAAAAGGTTTTTATTCGTTTGAACCACATCATTGGTATTAAGCATCTCATTCATTAATTTTTCATTCGCTTTTTTCTTTTCCACCAGGTGTGTACGTGTTAGGCCCTGCAGTTTGCCACGGAAATTTTTGGAGGTATTGGCCAGTCCTTTAATTTGTGAAGCATAATAACGCTGTTTTGCATCACTGCCCCTGCCCAGCTCAAGCATCCTTGCTATTTCCCATTCAAAGATATCTGCGATGAAAGGCAATTGGTAATTTTGTTGGTACTCGATAAACTGTGATGGCACGTGCCTGTAGGTGCGCCCAGGATAGCCCAGTATAAAAACAAAATCATTTTCCTTGATTCCTTTGGCGTTCACCTTCAGATATTTTTTAGGATGAAACGGAATATTTTTTTCATTATAGGCGGCGCTGCTGCCATCCGGCGCCATATAGGCACGCATGATACAAAAATCACCATTATGACGGGGCCATACCCAATTGTCGGACTCGCCTCCGAATTCTCCAATGGCCAAAGGTGGATTATATACGATGCGTATGTCTTTCAGCGTACGGTAACGGAACAATGTATAGGTTCTGCCTGTGAACATTTCACTCAATTCATAATCGAGCGATGCATTTTTCTGCTGTTCGTTTTTAAGAATTTGCTGCGTATTGCTGCGTATGAGGCCCGCCCTTTGAACATCATTAGGGGCTTCTGCTACACCCTGGAGCACCATGGCAGACACATCGGTATAGGAATCAATGATCTTGCTTGTTAGTCCTGTCCTAATCTCATTTTGTTTTACGCCGGCATAAAATCCATCACGCAAATAATTATGGGTGCTATCGCTGGCGCTGTTCACACTGCTAAAGCCACAATGGTGGTTGGTGATCAATAATCCATCGGCGCTGATGAAGGATCCTGTGCATCCCCCAAGGTGAACGATAGCATCCACCAGGCTCACGCCATTAGGGTTATAGAGTTCGGAGACAGGTATTTTCAAGCCTGCCTTTGCCAGATCGAGCCTGGAGATCTCTGTTAATGGGAACATTCCTTCATCAGTGATTCCCGATGAGAATAAAAAGAAAGCCAGGAGAACGAATAAAAATTTTTTCATTTGATATAAAGAAATAGCACTGCGAAAATAAAGGATAAGGTGGGAAATAAAGGGGGAGTTTTTAACGAATCTAACCTATGCTGCACGGAAGGTTTTTATAATCTTATTAATGTTTTCCCGATGGCATCTCTTAATTTGCTTTCTACATTTACTTTATCGGCATAAGCTTTCCAATTACTAATGATCGATGCAATCTGCTTAATAATTGACTCCGCTTTTTTAATATTCATCTGCTTTGCCAATTCAAGTAAATCCTTTTTGCTTATATTCTTCCTCTGGCCATTAATGCTTAGGGCATGCTGGCTCACCCATTCGCTTGAAGGACGGTAAGCATGGCATATATCAAAGGCGGGGGAAAGATTCCATTTCCCGTTTCTGTTCATCATAAAAGCAAAATTCTTCGTATGGTCATCGCAATTTCTACCCATCACATTAAATACCATCCTTCGAAATAATTGTTCCGCCTGCGGGTAGGGTAATCCCAGGATACGCATGGTTTCAAAAAGCTGCTCATAGCTGTAGAGGTTTACTTCATTAAAATCATAATGTTGCATAGCACAAAAGCTCTGCACATGAATTTTGCCTTTGCCCGGCTCGCGGTCGAACCTGCGTGTCATAAAATGCGCCCTGTTATTTTCTTCCAGCAACCGGCATTCCATCATCTCAATGCCGGCAGCTACCGCCATCAGGTGATAGGCCATCTCCACGCGGCCATAGCCGGCAGAAGCACCAAACTGCGTATCCATAACTCCATCAAATTTAATAAGCCAATGTGTAAAGCCCGGCGGCGCTTCCGTTTGTCCGCTGCGCACTTCGCGGGTTTCAGGATTATAAGCGATTACCGCTTTTGCTCTTGCACCCCCGGCGGAAGTTCCAATCTTTAAAATATCAACCAGCGCTTTTTCTTCATTACGTGTTAATGCTGTTCTAAAATCCTTGCGCCCGGAAAGTATTTTTTCAGCAATTTCAATTAAGCTCCCGAGTTCAATTTTAGTTACCGTATTGCTTGTTTCCGGCTTCGCAGGTTCAAACTCCAATGCACCCATCCCGCGGTTACCAATAAAGCAAAGAATCTCCACAGGGTTTAAGCTGTCTGTGGCTCGTCCGCGGCTTGTAAGCCAGGTATTTATCAGGGCATTGCCATATTTATCCGGCAAAACGTCTGCTAATAATCCCGAAAGGCCTTTAAAGGTTGCTGTATCGCGTAGTTCAGGAAAAGTGAATATCCTTTTCCCGGCATTGGTTATGGGCATTTTTATTGGAGAGAGGTCTAAATTGCTCTTTAAAAAAGCGGCATCATATTCAAAAGAAGCAAGCCTTGTTTCTGAGTTCCAGGCGATGGCTCCCACGCGCATATTCCATAAATGAATGAAGGCTGATGTTATCATTTACCAGCGTGATTTAGTTTTAGCGGTCGCCTTTTTTGTTTTTGCAGCTCTCTTTCTTTTTGCCTTTTCCATCTCCGCCAGTTGAATGGGACTGATTTGCTGGTGCACCTCGAATTGCTTTGTTATATGCAATAAATTTAATGCCCTGAGCACCTGGATCAGGGTGAGGATATTGGCAGGCATCCCCTTCTCAAACTCGCTTAAGGTGGAGCGATTAATACCCGCCTCAACAGCAAGCTGGCCCTGGCTTTTATTTTGCTCCAGGCGATGATGCTTAATGAAGGCGCCAATATCTTTAAGAATAGCGATATCACTCTTGGAGTTCGGACTGGTGGTTTTATCCATCATTATACGTATTATAAAGCCTTAATGACGGCTTTGAACGACAAATATACAAAAATTAGAATAGGAAAAGAGGTTACCTAAAATTAATTTTACAATGGGGTAAGGTGAAAAATTTGAATTACCCCGGCAGGATAAATAATAAGCGGAAAAGTTAGAATATTTGAAATACCACTGCCCAGCTTTTAAAACTGTTCGGGAACTCTTTTCTCTCTCTTTAGTAATTCTGATATTAATATAATTTTATTTATCATTGCTATAACTTATAAAGATAACTATGGATCTCATAAAAAAAGAATCTGTTTTACTAAAGTTCGGGGCGCTCCAGGAATTGCCTGAAGCCGACCAAGACCTGTTAACGCAGGCGCGGGAAGCCCTGAAAAGCTCTTATGCCCCTTATTCAAAGTTTCATGTAGGCTGTGCTTTATTGCTGTCCAATGGAATAACAGTGAAGGGAAGCAACCAGGAGAATATGGCCTACCCCAGCGGATTATGTGCAGAGCGTGTTGCTATTTTTCATGCGGGTTCCGAGTATCCGGGAGTAACCGTATTGGCTATGGCTATTACCGTGAAGGCAGAGGATTATGAGGTGAGTTCTCCGGGCATGAGCTGTGGCGCCTGCCTCCAAAGCATCAGCGAATATGAAACAAAGCAAAAGCATCCTATACGCACCATCCTTCAGGGCGAAACCGGGGATATATATATTTCAGAGCAAGGCACTCTTGCATTTTTACCTTTTCAATTTGTAATGGAAGAATTGAAGAAATAATCCTTTATTTTATTATTACTTTTGCAAAAGAGATTGAAAAATAAAATAAGTGATCGGATGTATTCATTCTTTCATTCCTTCCTTCTTTCATTCTTTCACTCTTCCCCCGGCTCTGTAGTTTAATGGATAAAATGGAGGCCTCCGAAGCCTTAGATTCGAGTTCGATTCCCGATGGAGCCACTTTGTAAAACCTGTGAAACATGGGTAAACCTTGCCAGAACAGGCTTTGACATTGATTTGTATAGTTGTCAATAGTACTCATTTTGTCATAGTTTACTACGGAATGTTTACCCAATGTTTACTCAAAAAATGCTAACATACACTATTTATACCATTACTGTTTATAAATTAGTCCGATAAGTTAACAACCATTTTTTTATTTACATTGGACTAATATATAATAAGCTATATTTGTAGAAAATATATATAACCATGTCAGCACCTAAAACATTTAAAATAAAAGAAAGCGAAAGCGAAATTTTAAAACTGCTTAAATCAAGCAATGATATGATTACTAAGAGGCTTCAGGCTCTATTGATATTCAAACGTAACCAGGGTGATGGCATTTCAAAGCGTCAAGTTGCAGATGAAATTGGGGTTAATCATAACAGTATTCAAACATGGAGAACATCGTATATTACAGGGGGCATTAAATCATTAATTTCTCATTCAAATACCGGTTACAAACAAAGCAAGATAACTAAAGAACAGGAGGAATCACTTCGCAAAAAATTAAACAACCCAAGCAATGGGATTGTTGGTTTCATTGAGTTACTGGATTGGTTTAATAAGCAACATGGAACGGAAATAAATTATAAAACCTTTCATGGATTTGTAGTAAGAACGTTTGGTGCAAAAGTAAAGGTGGCAAGGGAAGTTCATATAAAGAAGGATATTGAGGCGGTAGACACTTTTAAAAAAGCTTCGATCAAATCTGCAAAGACATCATCTCCACAAAGAAAGACAAGTTCAAAAAAGTAAATCTATACTGCCAAGATGAAAGTAGGTTTGGTTTGTTTACCCGTAATGGGAAAGGATTAACGGCCATAGGAGTTAAGCCCGTTTGTTTATTTCAGCAAGTGTTTCAATCGTTGTATTTATTCGGCGCATTTTCACCAATTACTGGCGAACACTTTGAGCTTGAAATGCCACACTGCAATGGCGATACCTTCCAGGTTTTTCTGAATGAATTTTCTCAAAAATCTCCGGATGAATTTATAATTCTTTTGCTTGACAATGGTGCCTTCCATAAATCATCCAAGCTGGTAATCCCAGAGAAT
>JBBRJE010000143.1:0-7565 GCA_038219845.1 Bacteroidia bacterium | reverse complement strand
AAAAAATGCAGCCTAATCTCAATTTATCTAACCCAATTATTTAACTTAACTTGCTAAACAATTGGTCCAACAAATGGGGAGTATTACAGAGGGCGCAGAGGAAAACAATTATAGATTTATACACCTGGATTTCTCTGTGCCCTTCCCGCCCGAAGTGGCGGGATGTATTTTTAACTCTGCGTCCTCTGTGTTAAAACAAACCGCGTAGCGGTCCTAATCTTAAATAAACGACATTGAAATAGAAATCAAAAACCGACACAATTAATGTGCTAAAACAGGCGCATAAATATATCTTTGCAAAAATATTCAATTTAAGCGTATAAATAATGTATAAAGTTGCTGTTGTAGGAGCTACAGGTTTAGTAGGAAGTAAAATCTTACATGTGCTGGAAGAACGCAATTTCCCTGTGGGGGAATTGATCCTTGCAGCTTCAGAGAAATCCGTTGGAAAAAGTCTATTATATAAGAACAGGAATTATGATCTTGTAAGTGTTCAGGATGCTGTGGATGCTAAGCCTCAGATCGCTATTTTTTCAGCAGGAGGAAGCATATCATTGGCTTGGGCGGAGAAGTTTGCCGCCAATGGAACTTTTGTAATTGATAATTCTTCCGCCTGGCGAATGAATGAGAAATGCCCTTTGGTGGTTCCTGAAATAAATGCGGATGCTATTACCTCTAACACAAAAATTATCGCCAATCCCAATTGTAGCACCATTCAAATGGTGGTGGCACTGGCCGATCTGCATAAAAAATTTAAGATCAACCGCATTGTGGTAAGCACCTACCAAAGTGTGACCGGCACCGGAGTAAAGGCTGTTAAGCAATTGATGGACGAGCGGAATAATATTGACAGCGATAAGGCCTATCCTCATAAAATTGATATGAATTTATTGCCCCATATAGATGTGTTCACGGAGAACGGTTATACGAAAGAGGAAATGAAGATGGTAAATGAAACCAAAAAAATTATGCGCGATGAGCATATCAAAGTAACCGCCACCTGTGTGCGCGTGCCGGTAATGGGCGGACATAGCGAAAGTGTGAATGTATCTTTCGAGAATGAATTTGAATTGAATGAGGTGAAAGATATTTTAGCGCATACTGAAGGTGTAACTGTAACCGATGACCTGGCGAACCTGGTTTACCCGATGCCGCTTCACGCCCACGAAAAAGATGATGTTTTTGTTGGAAGAATCCGCCGCGACGAAACCCAGCCAAAAACCCTGAACCTATGGATCGTGAGCGATAACCTTCGAAAAGGCGCAGCCACCAATGCCGTACAGATCGCCGAATACCTCGTCCGCTCCAAACTCCTCGACACCCCACTCCCTTTATAAAAAAACTGCTCCTGATAACTGGACCATACTTACCACTTATCACTTACCACTTACGACTGTTCCCATGGATTTCAACCGCAAAGACCTAACCGACACGCAACTCCTAGACCTATACAAAGGCATTTTAAAGCCGCGTATGATTGAAGAGAAGATGCTTATCCTATTGCGGCAGGGGAGGGTAAGTAAATGGTTTAGCGGGATAGGCCAGGAGGCCATCTCGGTGGGTTCAACGCTGGCTTTGCACGACGATGAATATGTTTTGCCGCTCCATCGGAATTTAGGCGTCTTCACCTCGCGTAATATTCCCTTTGCGAAATTATTCGCGCAATGGCAGGGGAAGAACGAAGGATTCAGCAAGGGACGCGAACGCTCGTTTCATTTCGGCACCAATGAATTTCATATTGTGGGAATGATTTCTCATTTGGGCGCTATGCTTGGCGTGGCTGATGGAATAGCCCTTGCCTCGCTGCTTAACAAAGAAAAAAAGATTACCATTGTTTATAGCGGTGATGGAGGCGCCAGCCAGGGTGATTTTCATGAAGCTATTAATGTGGCTGCGGTTTGGAATTTACCGGTCATCTTTTTGATTGAGAACAATGGCTATGGATTATCAACGCCCTCAAGCGAACAATATAAATTCAAATACTTTGTTGATAAAGCCATAGGCTATGGCATTGATGCCTTGCAAATTGACGGGAATAATATTTTAGAAGTTTATAATGCTGTTAGCGACATTGCGAATGATCTGCGAAACAATCCGCGGCCCGTTTTATTAGAATGCATGACCTTCCGCATGCGTGGGCATGAGGAGGCCAGTGGCACCAAATATGTTCCGCAGGAATTGTTTGATACCTGGGCTATCAAGGATCCTGTAAAAAACTATGAGCAATATCTCTTCGATCTGAAGATATTAAACGAAGAATTAGTTAAGGGTTTACGTGATTCAATTAAAAAAGAAATTGATGATGGGGTGGACAAGGTATTGGCCTTACAGGATATAATTCCAGTTACAGAAACAGAGCTATCGGATGTATATGCCATAGAAAAAACGTATGAAAATGGAATCATTGAAAATCATATAACAAATAAATCAGAACAAACAACCGGGAGTACCAAACGATTTATCGATGCCTTAAGTGAAGGCCTGGATATTGCCATGCAAACCTGGGATAATTTAATATTAATGGGACAGGATATTGCAGAATACGGTGGCGCATTCAAAATCACCCAGGGCTTTGTGGAGAAATATGGTAAGGAAAGGGTGCGTAATACACCGCTATGCGAGAGCGCGATTGTTGGTGCGACTTTAGGATTAAGCATCAAAGGATATAAGTCGATGATGGAAATGCAGTTTGCCGATTTTGTTACCTGCGGTTTCAACCAGATCATTAATAATTTGGCGAAGAATAATTACCGTTGGAACCAATGCGCCGATGTGGTGATACGCATGCCTACGGGAGCAGGCGTGGGCGCCGGCCCCTTTCACAGCCAGAGCAATGAAGCCTGGTTTGTGCATACACCCGGGTTAAAAGTGGTGTATCCCAGTAATGCGTATGATGCCAAAGGATTGTTATTGGCTTCTTTCAATGATCCAAATCCGGTTTTGTTTTTCGAACATAAAGGATTGTACCGAAGCAATGAAACATTTGTTCCTGATGGTTATTATGAGGTTGAAATTGGGAAAGCGAAAACTGTTAGTGAAGGAGAAGATGCTACCATCATTACATACGGTGCCGCAGTACATTGGGCATTAGAAGCCGCAACGAAATTTCCGGATCATTCTTTTGAAATTATTGATTTAAGGAGCCTATTGCCCTGGGATAAGGAAGCCGTAGAAGCGGCAGTAAAGAAAACGGGCAAGGTAATTCTATACCACGAAGATTGTTTAACTGGCGGCGTAGGAGGGGAGATCGCAGCATGGATCGGGGAGCATTGTTTTGAATGGCTTGATGCTCCGGTGATGCGCACCGGCTCTTTGGACTCGCCGGTTCCGTTTAGTATTGCATTGGAACAGAATTTTTTGCCGAAAGAAAGATTTATGAAAGATTTGCAAAGATTATTGGAATATTGATTTAAAGAAATCTTTAACAGATTTCATACAGGAAATCCTGTTAATATTAGCTTAGGCTCATTACGCCACCATCGCATTCACAAACACCTCAATATATTCCTTCATCTTCGCAATAATCCGATCACCAATTTCGCGGGCTATTAATATGCTCGGCCTTTCACCTAGGCAATTCAAGACTTCATCGCGCAAGGGGTCACGGCCACTGAAAATATAGGCGTCGATCAATGCTTTAAATTGTTCTTTATCCAAATGTTCTTCTTCGCATAGTTTGCCTAAGGCCAGCACTTTTTGTTCCTGCCAGTACTTTTCAAATTCATCCTGGATATTATCTGCGTCAGCTATATGAGGAAGATTCTCATCAATAAATTTTTCTATCAGTTCCCGTTTGCTTCTTAATTCAATATCACCACCCAGGAGATCCATGATGGCTTTCTTCTGCTTCTGAGCTTCACTTGTCTTCGCGTCTTTTAATTTCGCAAAGAGCTTGAGTATATAGGCTACGTTGATCGTGTCCTTATGAATTAACTCCACTTCAAAATCCACATCATCAAGGATGGACGCTTTTTGTTTCGTGTGTTCGTTCTTTACTTTATCATACAAATCGAGATACTTGCTTTTATAGTTTTCAAAAGTTTGTTCGTCGATACCCAAGCTTTCCCAGGTGAAATCAGTAAACGATTGTAATATATTCATTGCCCTCAGCAAAGCCCGAAACGCCTGAACAAAGGCCAGTTCATCATCTTCTGTTTGTAAATCGTCTACACTTTGCCAGGTAGGTGCAATCTTTAATAAGGCTCTTAAAGCTTCGTCAAATTTTTTGGCGATAATATCATACGAAGGCAATATAATTTCTTCAATGGCTTCCTTATTGGAGAATAAGGTGATGGCCTCATCCGTTGCCTTCTTTAAATTACGGAAAGCTAAAATATTCCCCTGCGATTTCTGTTCTCCTAATATCCTATTTGTTCGGGAATACGCTTGTATTACTCCATGATGCTTTAAATTTTTATCTACATACAAAGTATTTACTTTCTTAGCATCAAAACCTGTTAAGAACATATTTACAACCAATAAAATATCCAGGCGGTCTTTTTCATCATCGAAGTTTTCTTTCTCTCTATCCTTAAACCTCTTGCTGATGTCTTTGAAATAACCTTCAAATAATTTACTATCCCTGGTTGAAAATGCGGTATTGTATTGCGTATTATAATCCGTGATATATTCTTCCAGCTTATCTCGTGTATGGCTTGTAGCATAGGCCACCTTTGGATCTGCTGCCATGAGGTAAGATTCATCCTCCGGTAAATAATCATTGGCATCTTCATCTTCTTCATTGGTGCCGTAGGAAAAGATGGTGGCAATACGCAGATCATGCTCGCCTGCCGCCTTTTTCGATTTAAAAAGATCGTAGTACCTGGTTAAATTCTCGATACTGTTTATTGCAAACAGCGAAGAATATTGCCTGTTGAATGTTTTAAGATTGTGATAAGCGATGATATAATCTACAATTTTCTCTAAGCGTTTGGAATCGTTTAATACTTCTGCCTTATCAATATCCTCTACTTCGATATCAATAAATGTCTTACTCTTGTTCTTGTATTTGCCAATGTATTCAATGCCAAACTTCAATACATTCTGATCGCGGATGGCATCGGTGATCACGTATTTATGCAGGCAATTGCCAAACAGATCTTTGGTAGTGCGTTTGCCCAATTCATTTTTATTCGCGTTCTCTGCAAAGATGGGTGTGCCGGTAAAGCCGAATAACTGGCTTTTGTTAAAGTACCGCGTTATTCTTCCATGTGTTTCGCCAAACTGCGAGCGGTGACACTCATCAAATATAAATACGATCTTCTTGTCTTTTAAATGCCCCATCTTTGTTTCGTAATGCTGCTTGGTAATGGCATTATTCAACTTCTGAATGGTGGTAAGCACCAGCTTGGTATCGTCGGTTAATTGCTTCACTAATGAGGCCGTATTATCCGTAACATCCACACTGTCTTTCTTGAAGCTGTTGAACTCGTTCATCGTTTGGTAATCCAGATCCTTGCGATCCACCACAAAAACTACTTTATGCACCTGGGGCATATCCATAATTATCTGGCTTGCCTTGAAAGAGGTTAACGTTTTACCCGAACCGGTAGTATGCCAGATGTATCCGTTATCATCGCCGGTTTCAACCTGTTTAATTATTGCTTCCGTAGCGAAGTACTGATACGGGCGAAGCACCATCAGGTTTTTATAGGTTTCATTCGCTACCACATAATGCGAAATGAATTTGCCTAAATTATCTGTACTTAAAAAAGCAGAGGCAAAGGCACCGAGTTCGGTAATGTTTTTATTCAGGGTATCAGCCCAAAAGAAGGTTTGCTTTACCGATTGCAGCCTATTATTGGCCAGGTACTTTGTATTCACTCCATTGCTTATAACGAAGAGTTGCACATATTGAAACAAGCCATAATTGCTCCAAAAGGAATGATGCTGGTATCGGTTAATTTGATTGAAGGCTTCTTTTATTTCTATGCCAATTCGTTTCAGTTCTATTTGCACCAGTGGCAAACCATTAATGAGAAGGGTTATATCATATCGGTTTAAAAATGAACCTTGCTGCTTTACCTGGTTCGTTATCTGGAATAGATTTTTACTCCAGTCTTCATTATTAAAGAAACGAACATAAAAGGAAGTACCATCTTCTTTGGATAAATGAAACCGATCGCGTAATGCCTTTGCTTTTTCAAATACATTGCCTTTGGCCAGGTGGTTGAGTAAGGTTTCAAATTCCTTTGCTGTGAATATTGTTTTATTAAATGCTTGTAATTGTTTTTTGAGATTGGATAGAAGTGTATCTCCATCCTGAATCAGCACCAATTCATATCCTAGGCTAATCAATTGCTTGATTAAATTTTGTTCGAGTATGGCTTCGGATTGGTGGCTCATTTTATTTCCAAATGGAATGTTGGTCCCATTTATTCAGAAATCCCAATTTGTAAATTGGAATAGTTGGATTATTTTTAATTAGTTCTAAGATATGTTGCTTGATATGGTGATTAGGTGTGACCTTATTGCACAAAAATAACATTGTAGAAATAATTAAAAAAGGCTTTTTCCTTTGCACGTCTGCAAGAGGAAATGAAAGCCAAGCATTAGTTGGATTATTGATATTTTCGGTAGGCTGTTTCACCATATTCCGGCTCCAAAGTCTTGAATGGCGTGCAATAATATTCCGGACATAAGTAATTGCTTCTAACCAACTAGATAATTCGGTGTTTAAATTCAATCCCATTTCTTTTGCAATTATCGCCTTCTCGGGCAACTGATGTCTTAAGCTTTTATATAACTTGGAAAGCGTACCCATAGATACAACTTCTAATGTTTTCCATGAATCGGCATCATGGCCGGGATGCTTGTTTCGATGATCTTCAACAAATATTTCTTTACTCCTGCTAAACTCCTTTTTTATTTCGTCCAACGTAGGTAAGTGCTGTGTTTTTGTGATGGAATTATAGGTAACCGATCTCGTGTCAAACAATGAGGTATCCAAATACCATAAGCCGCCGTATATCATGGATAGGTGGTAGACCAATTTAGTACGTAAGGCGATTTCGATCCGTTCAATGGCATCAAAAAGTATTAAACGCAGATGCCTGTCGAAATTATAACGTTCTATTACATCTTCAAAATATGTATCAGGATTAAAAGTATGCAGTATTCTATCCTCCTGCATATCCCACCAATAGCCTTTAAGACGATAATAACTTATGTTTTTAAGAAAATGAGGGGCGTTGTCGATATTGTGAAACTGCATTCCCCTGCTTTGCAGGAGTGCGATCTGTTCAGCTATGGAATGTGGAGGTTTAGTTGCCATAGCGTATAAAAAAAAATGACCCGAGAGCAGTTCTTATGGTATGCATCTCAGGTACTGTTGGTGCAAATGTATAACAGTATTTGGTATATACCAAATTATTTAACATCTTTTTCATTCCAGTATGGTTACAAGGTCTATATAAAACAACTTGGTTTGTAATACTCCCCAAAAATAGGGCCAGTGGTTTAGTTAAAAAAATCTTTAATTTTACTACACCAAATGACCAAACAAACACGACGTAAATTTACTCCTGAATTCAAGGCCAAAGTTGCCTTAGAAGCAATTAAAAACC
>JBBRJE010000142.1:0-7592 GCA_038219845.1 Bacteroidia bacterium | reverse complement strand
ATGTGCTGCCTGTGCCGGAACCTCTGCAAACCGGAATAGATAATAAAGGCCCACCTTCGCTCTCCTGAATTTTACCTGCCCATTTATTAATTATTTCTGTATGCATCTGTATTCAGAATTTATTTGTTTTTCAATGCCATTAAAAGATGGCCTTATTAATTATTTTTATTATGCAGATCAAAAAATCAATCTTTTTTATTCTTAGCCTTTCCCTTTCTGTTCATTTTGTTCAAGCACAATGCACTTTGAAAGGCACCATCACCGACCTGGCCGACAATAGCCCCGTGGCCGGAGCAGTAATTTATATCCCCGACTTAAAGAAAGGCACCGCAACCGACCTCCAGGGAAAATATATCCTTGAAAATGTACCCAATGGAAAATATTTATTAGAGATAAAGCAAATCGGCTATTCCAGCTTAAGCAGCATGATCAATGCCTGTGAAAAACCTGTGCAGGATTTCACCATGTCGACCTCCGCAGTGGAAACGAAAGAGGTTGTGGTTACAGGATCCTCGAAAGCCACCGAACTTTTAAAAATGCCTGGTGCAGTGACTACCATTGACCATGCGACTTTATTTAAAACCGCATCCACCAATATTATTGATGCGCTTACGAGTAAGCCCGGCATCTCACAGATCACAACGGGTGCGGGCATTTCCAAACCTGTAATACGTGGCTTAGGTTATAACAGGATCATTACTTTAAATGATGGCATACGACAGGAAGGCCAGCAATGGGGCGATGAGCATGGAATAGAGATCGATGAATTCAGCGCCAATAAGATAGAGATACTGAAAGGCCCGGCCAGCCTGATGTATGGCAGCGATGCCATGGCTGGTGTAATAAACATTCTAAGCGTGCCTACCGTTTCTGAAGGAAGGATTGGAGGAAGTATTGCTACAAATTATCAAACCAATAACGGGCTTGCCGGTATATCCATGATGAATAACGGGAATATAAAAGGGATAAGCTGGATGCTGCGCGGCAGTTATAAAAATGCAGGGAGCTATTCAAATAAATATGATGGGATAGTCTTTAACTCAGGATATAACGAACGTGATTTGAGCGGAAATATCGGGCTCAACAGGAGATGGGGATACAGTCATTTAATTTTTAGTTCATTCAACCAAAATCTTGGATTAATTGAAGGAGAACGCGATAGCTTATCAGGGAAATTCCTGAAACAAATTGCATTGAATGATACGCTGGCAGGAACGGAAATTGTGACTGATGATGATTTAAGAAGCAGGAAATTATTCGTTCCAAGGCAAGCTATCGCGCATAATAAAATAGCCCTGGATAATACTTTCATTTTAGGAAAATCAAGGCTTTCCATCTTGCTTGCATTTCAAAATAATTCAAGGAAGGAGTTTGGCAATATCCTTGAACCGCAAACCGAAGGCTTACATTTTTCTTTAAGCTCCTATACCTATGACCTCAAATATTTCCTACCCGAAAAAAATAACTGGCAGTTCACCCTCGGCACCAATGGCATGATCCAGCATAATAAAAACCTGGGACATGAATATTTAATTCCTGAATACCAACAAATGGATGCAGGTGTTTTTGTTTATATCAAAAAAGAAATCACAGAGAAGCTAAATATGTCGGGTGGCCTTCGTTATGATACAAGAAAATATCAAAATGAGGAATTAATTGAAAATAATATTATTCGTTTTGAATCGCGGAAAAAAAGCTTCAACAATATCAGCGGAAGCATTGGCACTACTTATTCATTAAATAAGCAATTTGTTTTGAAAGCAAATATCGCCCGTGGCTACCGTGCGCCACAGGCAGCTGAGCTAAGCAGCAATGGGCAGCACGAAGGAACATTTCGCTATGAAGTAGGAAATGCCAATCTGAAAGCTGAAACTTCCATACAGGGCGATTTTGGAATACTGTTCAATTCTGAGCATGTCTCTTTCGATGCGGCCTTATTCAGTAATAATATAAGTAATTTCGTTTACCTGAAAAAATTAAGCAGCGTGTATGGAGGTGATAGTATAACAGATCCTTCCAACCCATCTCCTACTTATAAATTTGTGCAGGGCAATGCAACACTCAATGGTGCCGAGCTTACCATTGATATTCATCCCCATCCACTGGACTGGCTGCATTTTGAGAACACATTCTCATATGTGAATGCCATCAATAAGAATCAGACAGACAGCAGTAAATATTTGCCATTCGCGCCTGCAACACGTATCACCAGCGAGCTGCGCGCTGATTTCAAGAAGCTGAATACCCGGTTTGTGAATTTCTATGTTTTAATAAATACACAAATTTATTTTAAACAAGATCATGCCTTGCTGGAGAATGGAACAGAAACTCCCACAGGAGCTTATACTTTATTTAATACAGCCGTGGGCACTGATATTAAAAGCAAGAAAGGCAATACCTTATGCAGTTTAATTGTAGCCGCAAATAATATTACCGACGTAGCATATCAATCGCATTTAAGCAGGTTGAAATATGCCCCGGCAAATTATGCTACAGGAAAAGACGGAGTGTTTAATATGGGACGGAATATAAGTGTGAAGGTGATGGTGCCGCTGAGCTTTAAGAAATAGACAATAGGCAATAGGCAAGGGGCAATAATGCAAGATGCAACAGGAACAGAAAGATAGTTCTATAAATAAAATAATATAAAACAACAAGAAAAATGGCAGCTAAGAACATTCATGATACAAGGGTATATCAATTGGCTTTTGAATTGGCTATGAGCGTTTTTGTAATAACCAAGACATTTCCCAAAGAGGAAACATACTCATTAATTGACCAGGTCAGACGATCGAGCAGAAGTGTTTGTGCCTCTCTTTCCGAAGCATTCAGAAAGAGATTATATCCGGCACATTTCATTTCAAAAATATCCGATTCTGATATGGAAAATGCAGAAGCTCAAACCTGGATCAAATTTGCATTAGCTTGTAAATACATTGATCAACAAGAGCATGACAACTTAATGAACAAATCGGAAGAGGTTGGTAAATTATTAAATCATATGATTAACAACCCTGAAAAATTCGCATGAAGTATTTTCATATAAATTAAATTCACATATACCCTCCAACATCTTGCTTATTGCCCTTTGCCTATTGCCTCTTGCCTATTGCCCTTAACGTTCCCTAACGATCTTATAAATATACGTCTTACAATTTACATTATTGGGATTCAGCCGAAACATCAGGTCGTCGATAAAGCTGGGTTTAATCGTTGTTTTGTATTCCAAATCAAAAGCTTGCTTCATCGCATTAACACGATCTTCGAGGCCTTCTTCAGAATAGAAGATCACATAATTAGGATGTACCCTATCTGGTGTGGATTTCAATAGTGCCACCAAATTGGGCAAAGGATTTTCAACCGTTACCCCAAGTTCCGGAACCCAGGCTTGTAAATAATACCGGGGCGACATATTATAATCGCTGCGTGTGCTTTCCTCTATTATTAAACCAGTAACATCGCCCTGATTTTTTATATATGTCATCGCCTCTACCCTATTCCGTTTGCTGTAAGAAATCGAGAGAACACATAAGGCAATCGAATTTAAAATCCAAAAGAAAATCCAGAAATTTTTTAATAATAATTGATGCCTTTGCCAGTATTTGGATTGCTCTCTAAACTCAGTCCAGCCAACCATTCCAAGCATAATAATAAACGGAAAAACAGGGATGATAAACCGTTCCTGCTTATTAGGAAAATAGGAATGAAAAGAGAGAAAAACAAAGGCCGGCAAAAACAATAATATATTTTTCCGTGCATTTCGAAAGAAACCGAATAGAAGGAAAAGGCTGATGGGTGGAATGAACATGCCAAAGATCAAAATGAAATAATTATACCAAGGCTGTGTATAGTAATTATTAGCATTTTCGATATTGTACTTCACATATTCTGCAAATTCCACAAAAGGCCGATGCCATACAATATAATCACCACCACCCTGGATGATGACAGCACAAAGTAAAAAACCAAAAGCAGTTCCGGCCGTTGCAAGCCATTTCTTTTGAAGTAATAAGGCCAGTCCAAAACCACCGGTAAATAAAATCGTTTGAAACCGGATATTAAAGCCAATGCCTAATAATGCACCTATAATTAAGTATTTAAGAAAAGAATTATTTTCGTTTTTTAGTGCCAGCCATGTAGCCCATACCAGTGGCGGGATACAAGCTACCTCTACCAAATTTCGAACGCTAAGGAAAGGAAACATCCAAAATATGGATAGCATTAATCCGGCTATTTTCGCCACTTGCACCCCGGCAATTTTATTTACGATTTTGTACCCGCAATAAATGCTGATCAAGGACCATGCCGCATGAAGGAATCGCACGATATACATTTTGTTCTGGGCACCATGCAAACCAAAAAATTCCAAAAAACGGAAAAGAAAATAATGAAGTCCCGTATAAAAAAGACTATGACCTTCCGGCTTACTGATTTCTTTTTCAGAATTCATGAGCCAGTTGTTCGAATCAATCTTCTCCACCCAGGTTTGCGCTTGCTCAATGATAAGGAAATGATCATCCAACATGCCGAATCCTTTAGAAAATATGACAGATAATAAACGAAAGAAAATTCCAAGAAGAAGAATGGCTTGAAGGGGCTTTTCATTCCAATTCCGTTGTATTATCTCAGAAAGTCTTGTAAACATAAGCAAAGATAAACTATAACGGAAAGAATACAGAAACTAGTGGCTGAGCGGAGAGCACAGTACCTTTAGGTATAATAACTTTAGCTAAGGAAATACTCATAAACCACAAATTACATCCGGAAATAAACAATGATTATAACTTGTTTTTGCAGTTTAGAATTTGCATTAAAGGTTTGCAATTTATTTCTTTGTTTTCTTACCATGATCATAAACTACTTTCCTATAAAGTTTAAAATTAGGATAATAATAGTACCATTCTCCATTTCTTGTTACTTCTAATAGTAAGGAGGTGGGTTATCAAAATCTCCGTCAGCAACTTGTAACCTGCTTATAAAATATCCTTTGGCAGCGAGCGTTCCATTAGGATAATAGAATTTCCATTCCCCGAATAAGGGTTTTAGAAGTACCTTCTTATCATACATTATCTCAAACGGATCGTGCGCGGTTTTAAAGGTAGTATCATTATAAAAATAGTCTACATCGTAAGCCCCATTATAAAATTCCATAACCGTCCCGTGTGAATAATCTACTTTATATTTACCCTGGTAGCAAATTTTACCGTTGTCATAATAAGTAGTTAAATATGCCGTTGTATCCTTATAAATGAATTTCGTTTCGCACAAAATCGCCCCATGGCTATAATACTGTGTTTCTTTAAGAATAGTATCCAAATGATATATGGTTTCACCAACTTTCTTATCGGGGCATTTTCTGCTCTGTGTTACCCATAAGCCATCCTTTTTGTCACCTACCCAATGGCCGATGTATTGGTAGATTGACCCCTGCCTATAAATTTCCTCCTGCTCATTTTTTTTGAATTTAACTAAAGGTTGATAAATTGTGTTTTCTATAGTCGGTTCTCCAAAAAGGGTAAAAGTAAGGACCGAACTTACATCATATATTTTTCCACTACTAACTTCTTTATACTTGAAATTATAAAAACTTATTGAAGCATCGTTGTCTAACTTTGATAGTACAATTCGCATGGAATCGCCGATAGCAGAAGACTTTTTATGTATCTTAACGATCTCATTCCTGGATTCACAAACTATATCATACTCTAATACGGTTAACATATATCCATCTTTGGAAAAAGTAGGGCCATAACTTACATTGACAAAATTCCAAACCATCAATTCAGACATTGTAATTCCTCCTCCTTCTTTTCCATTTATAGTAAAAAATACAGGAGGTCTCGGCCGGATCTTAAATTCCTGTTCCCTGATCCATAAAGTATCTCCGTTCTCTTTGAGCACTCCCGCTTTAACAGTGCATAGCCTTGAAGGCCCCAGTTGAACTTTTACGTTATAGTTTCCATAATTTCCTGTAATTACACCATTGTAACATTCTACTATTATTTCCGATGAATCTACTCCATCAAGAATTACTTTAATTGGGTTTTGTATTTCCGAATAAAATACCCGTGTATCCGTTGATGCAATAATACTTTGCTGGGCATGAATTGCAGTAAAACATAAAAAACAAAGAAAGACAAGCAGGCTTTTTAGCATTATATTAAAACGAATTATATTGCCTTTTAGTTTAAGATACGAAGCTTGAGGACTCACTTCACTTCACACCTCAGCACCTTCTCCCTTTCAACATATCCTTCCAGTATATCGCCGATAGCCACCTTGCTCACACCCACGGGCGTGCCGGTGTAAATTAAGTCGCCCACCTTCAAGGTAAAATATTGCGAGATATAATGAATGATATAATTGAAATTATAAATCATCAATGACGAATTACCCTGCTGCACAATTTCCCCATTCTTCTTTAAGCTGAAATTGATATTCTTTAAATCCTTAATTTTTTCTTTAGCGATAAATTCCCCGATCGGGGCGCTGCCATCAAAGGCTTTCGCTATCTCCCAGGGCAAGCCTTTTTGCTTTTGTATGGCTTGTAAATCACGGGCGGTGAAATCAATCCCCAAGCCTATCTCTGAATAATACTTGCCGGCAAATTGTTCCTGTATCTTTTTCCCAACGCGGTTTATTCGTATCACCAGCTCCACTTCATGATGTATATCATCACTAAAGGCAGGGTGATAAAACGGTTCATTATCTTTAATCAATGCCGTATCCGGCTTCATAAATATCACCGGCGCATCAGGAAGAGCATTCTCCAGCTCTTTGATATGATCCATATAATTCCGGCCTATACAAAATATCTTCATCGTTTATTTTTCCAGCTTATCCAATTCCGATTCAACAAATTCTTTCAATTCATGGACATACTCATTGCTGAAATCAAATTGTATACCTCCGGTTTTATAGATCTCGCCGATGGGTTTACTATAGCCTAATTTCAAGGCTGCCTTATAATTAGCCAGGCCCTGGCTCTTATCCATTTTATAATTCTTCCACATCGCGATGGCGCCCAATTGCGCAAAGCCATACTCAATATAATAAAAGGGCACTTCAAAAATATGCAGCTGCTTATGCCATGCCGTGGCCTTAAATTGTTCCTGGCCTTTGTAGTCGACCTCCTGCATATTGAATTCATCAAAGATCGCTTGCCAGGCATTGGTACGCTCACGCGTTGTATGGGTAGGGTGCGTATAAATCCAGTGTTGGAATTTATCAATGGTGGCTACCCAGGGTAATGTCTCAAGTGAATTTTCCAGCTGGTCGATGAATGCCCTGCGCAATTCATCACTATCGAAATTAAATTCATCCCAGCCATCCATGCTGATAAGCTCCATGCTCATGCTGGCAAGCTCCGCCACTTCACTGGGGGTATTTTTAAATGCATTAAGCTCCATATCCTTAGTGAGAAACGAATGCACCGCATGCCCCCCTTCATGCACCAGGGTTTGCAGATCACGGATATTACCGGCGGCATTCATGAAAATAAAAGGGGCTCCAATTTCTGCCAACGGATAATTATACCCGCCTGGCGCCTTTCCTATACGGCTATCCAAATCAAGATGCCTGAGCTTTTTCAT
>JBBRJE010000141.1:0-7598 GCA_038219845.1 Bacteroidia bacterium | reverse complement strand
GAGGCAATTGGGATTACGGTTCAGGTAATTTAGGTGCCGGAGGGGCCAATCCCTATTATGTAAGCCGTGCCAATATTACCAGCTTCTCTCCATTTGGTGTGGGCAATATGTCGGCCCTTCCCATTACCCTGATTAAGTTTAGCGTAGAACCCAATAATCATTTTGCAGATATTAAGTGGACCACGGCGCTGGAAAAAAATAATGATTTCTTCACGATCGAAAAAACCCTGGATGGGATAAATTTCATTACAGTGAAAACTGTACCGGGTTCAGGAAATAGTTTCTCAATAAAAGATTATGCCATTGTTGACAATGAGCCTTATAGCGGTATCTCCTATTACCGCCTCGAGCAAACGGATTATGACGGCAAAAGCTCATATTCTGATCTTGTACCTATTAATTTTTATAAGGATAAAAAAATGGACTTTGATATTTATCCCAATCCCAATAACGGTATTAATACCAAAATCAGTGTAATCGCTACGAGCCTGGAAACAGTGGTAATCATGGTTTCCGACTTAAGCGGGAAAATAATATTTTCCAACAGCATCATGCCTGATATGAAGAACGAGAAGATCAATTTCAGCATTCCTCCCGGATTATTAACGCCGGGGATGTATATTGTATGTGTAAGTGCTGCCGATATGAGTGAGAGCCGTAAGCTGGTCATAAAATAACTAAGAGAAAATTTTCATTTTAAAGGAGGGCTTTGGCCCTCTTTTTTGTGCCCATTCCATAATTATATTATTTTTGATGTTTTCAATATAATGCGATGATTAAAAATTATTTCCTCTTTACACTTTTAATTTTGGGTTATAGCCTCAATGCGCAAAAGGATCTGCACTATCTACGTTTACTTCATTATACTGTGGAAAGCCCCGCTTCAATTCATTTCCAGGGGAAATTATCGGCAAAGGCGGGCTTAGGCTTTGCATTTACAAATGATGATCAACATGTAAAAGATGCGTTCTCTCTATGCTATTTTAGCAAGTTGTTCAAATTCGCAGTGCAGTATAAGCAGGAGGATGACTCCTATAATTCTATTAATAAGCAATCCAAAAATATTTCTTTAAACCGGTATTTTAAGATACGCAAGAAGAAAGATATATTGTCGGTTGGATTGGATCTTAAAATGCTTAAATATACGATAAATTGGGATGAATTTAAATGGGCCGATCAGGCAGATCCAACGAGAGGATTCACAAAACCCACCAATGAAACGCATACTAATAATGATGTTATTGCTGCCTCTTTTGATTTGGCCTGCCTTTATTATAATACTCAAAAGGATTATTTCGCAGGTCTCATTTTTAACGATATTACATCGCCTTTTATTGGATTTAATAATGGGACTGGTTCCGGAACCAGGCTTCCCCGGGAATTAATATTATACGGTGGCTATAATTATGAGATTGTAAAACATCTGACTACTACTTCTACATTATTATTAAGAAGTTTTAATTTTCATAACGATATGTTTGTTAAACAGGATATAATTTACAAAAACAAATACTGGGCGGCCATAGAAACCAATTTAAAGTCAGATTTTAAAATCTTCCTGGGTATTCAACCTTACAGGGGCTGGAGATGGGGACTAAGTGCAGATATCCAACCCAATCCCAGATCAATTCACGGAAACACCAACTTTTATAAATTATCTATTGGCTATGCGTTATTCTAAATGGTTTATTTTATTAATTTGTTTTTGTTGTTTGCTCTCTTGCAAAAAAACGAAGTATGCCGGAAATGATACATTAATTGACTCTCTTGTGATCTCCTTTCCAAACTCTTTCACCCCTGATAAAAACGGCCCTCAATTGAACGAATCATATAAGCCGGTATATGCATTCGGGGCTTATAAGAAAGATTCGGATACTGTATTTATTAAGACAGTAAATACTCCTTTGAAAAAATATGAAATGGAAATCCGGGACGCTGAGAATAAGGTGCTCTTTTACACCGAAAATATAAACGAAGGATGGAATGGAACAGCCAGGAATAAATCCATGCCTAACGGGCCTTATAATGCCTACTTCCATTTGGAAGGAATAACTCAGGGTATTATTAATAAAAATATTCAATTCGTTTTGATTCGGTAAAAGGTTTCAGGCGTATGTGTTCAGGTAAAAAACATATCTCGTATTACGCCTTATGCCTTTAGCCCTTCTATTTCCCAGTCTCAATAATTTTTATGTAATTTGATCCATGAAAAAGGTTTTACTTCTTTTGTTTAGTTTTCCAATTTATCTTTTTGCTTCCAACGGTGATACAACGGCCATCCGCTTCCATAATAAGATGGATATGAATTCTCATGGTAACTACGATATAAAAGCAAAATTTCCTGACGGCACAAAAAAATACCGGCAGATATTAATGAAATATACCTTGGGATGTTCAAGCACCGGCTGTAGTGGTTGGGATTATTCGAACCTTATACAATATTTGAAACCGCTTGGCATTTTCGATTCCAGTATAGCACGGATAGATACCACCGGGGGCAAGCACGACACCAGCTGGAAGAAAACGGAACGGGTGGAGTTATTTGAACTAGGGCGTGTAATTACCCCTTATGGTACTTATATGCAGGGCGCGGGAAGTAATGGCTACTCCCCTTCCTGGCAACATCAATATTGGTTTGATGTTAGTGATTATGTGCAATTTTTAAAAGATTCAGCAACGATCCGTTCTTTCTATGACGGATGGAGCAGCGGCTATTCTGCTACCCTCGACTTTTATTTTATAGAAGGAACAGCGCCGCGCAATGTGCTTAAAATTGAAAATGTTTATGGTAAAGGAGGCACCGGGTATGGCTATGGCGATCCGGCCGCTTTCGAGCAAAATGCATTACCCAGGAAAGGCGTCGCAATTTTACCAAACACAAAAAGTGCTTCCTTTCAATTCACACCTTCGGGCCATGGCTTCGATAATGATAAGGTGGCTGCCGAGTTTTATGATGAAAGTGCAAAGGTGTACCTGAACAATAACAAGATTGGTGATATGCGTATCTGGCGCGATGACTGCGGCAAAAACCCGATTTATCCGCAGGGTGGTACATGGATATATAACAGGGCCAACTGGTGTCCGGGAACCAAAGTGAATACTTTTAGCTATGATATAAATCAAGCCCTGCTTCACCCCGGATCAATCGATAGTTTAGATGTGGATTTTGATGCATATACTTATGCAGGAAATGGCGGCGCTTCTTATTTAATCAGCGCTGTATTTGTGCAATACGGAGATAATAATTTCAATAATGATATTTCAATCAAAGATATTATTTCACCCAGCACCAACGAAAATTATCGCCGCCTTAATCCTAATTGTTATAACCCTACCATTGAAGTGAAAAATAATGGGAAAAATACATTGACTTCATGTACCGTGAAGTATGGCTTAAGCTCAGGGATTAAAAGCATCTATCAATGGACAGGCAGCATTCCATTCAATCAATCAAAACAATTGATTCTGCCTTCCTTCAACTGGACCGGTGCCATCAATGGCAGTACCTTTGAGGCTGAGATCACCAATGTGAATAATAGCACGGATGATTGGCTTTATGATAATAAAAAAGCAAGTACCATAACCATTACGCCCAAACATGAAACAGATATTATTGTATGGTTAAGAACAAATAATAACCCTGAAGAAGATTCCTATCAGATCCTCGATTGGAATAATAAAGTAATTTATTCCCGTTCAAAACTCACCACCAAAAATTTTATTTATAAGGATACAATACATATGGCTGTTGGTTGTTATACATTCCTGCTTAATGATGAAGGTGGTGATGGATTGGCATGGTGGAACAATACCGCGGCAGGAAACGGATACTGCTATCTGAGAAATATGAATGGCGCCATTATCAAGAATTTTAATACGGATTTCGGCTCAGAGATAAGCTACAATTTTACCACAGCATATACCCTGGGAATAAAGAACAGTATCTCAACAGATAAAAGCATCTCAGTCTATCCCAATCCTTCCATGGGAAAAATAAATATTGATCTGGATAATTTACAGTCAGCAGCCGAAATTTCGGTGATTGACATTACCGGAAAAAATATATTTTCTACCCAGGTGAATAAGAATGAAAGCCAGGTTACCATTGATCATCTGGCGAAGGGCATGTACCTGGTGAAAGTTTTGGCTGAAGGAGAGATGTATACAGAGAAGGTAATCATAGAATAAAATCCCTCATTGAACCCATTCAACAAAATAAACCCTTCCTTTCTTTCCGAATTAAGGGCAGAGCTTGCTTCGGATATTCTATTTTTTGATGAAGAGATCCTTCGGGATTATTCTCATGATTATACCGAAGACCTGAGTTTCTTACCGGAAATAGTGGCCAAGCCGCGAACTGTTACCGAAATTCAGATCATTGTAAAATGGTGTGCCTTGCACCATATCCCCATCACCCCGCGGGGTGCCGGTACAGGCCTTAGTGGTGGCGCTTTGCCAATTTATGGCGGCGTGCTTCTAAGCCTGGAACGCATGAATAAAATTATTGCCATCGATGAGGAGAACCACCAGGCCATCGTGGAACCGGGAGTAATTAATGAAGCATTGCAAAATGCAGTGAAAGAAAAAAATCTTTTCTATCCTCCTGATCCCGCAAGTAAAGGCTCCTGTAGCCTTGGAGGAAATATTGCGGAAAATGCCGGCGGACCCAAAGCTGTAAAATATGGTGTTACGAGCCATTATGTATTGAACCTGGAAATGGTATTGGCCAATGGTGAGTGCATCTGGACCGGCGCCAATACCCTTAAGAATGCCACCGGATTGAACCTTACGCAATTGGTGGTGGGCAGCGAAGGAACATTAGGGATTGTGACTAAAATCGTATTAAAATTAATTCCCCTGCCCCGTACGGATATTTTATTATGGGTGCCATTTGCCAATGCTATTGATGCCTGCAAGGCAGTAGCAGAAATATTTAAAGCAGGCATAACGCCTTCCGGCATTGAGTTCATGGAGCGTGATGCGCTCGTTTGCGCCTATGATTTCTTAGCTAAGAAAATTGATTTCAGTGATGAAGTCAACGCTGTTCTATTGATTGAAGTAGATGGGTATTTTAATGAATGGCTGATGAAGGAATGTGAAATAATTTCTGAGATCACTTTTAAGTTTCATTGCACAGAGGTGCTTGTAGCCGATACTGCGATACAGAAAGAACAATGGTGGCGTATCCGCCGCTGTATCGGGGAGGCCGTAAAGCATAACAGTATTTACAAGGAAGAAGACACGGTGGTAAGCCGCGCTTTCCTTCCGCAATTATTACAGGGCGTTAAAGATATCGGATTGAAATACGGTTTCCATTCGGTATGTTATGGCCATGCAGGGGATGGAAATCTTCATGTGAATATTTTGCGAGGAACGCTCACTGATGCGCAATGGAAAATAATAGATGAACAAGGCATCACTGAAATTTTTCAACTGTGCAAAAAACTGGGGGGCACCATCAGTGGCGAACATGGAATAGGATATGTTCAGAAAAAATATATGAATATTATTTTCAGTGAAACGGAATTGAACCTGATGCGAAGCATTAAAAAGGTATTCGATCCGCAGGGCATCATGAACCCTGAAAAGATGTTTTAATACAAATGAAGGAGTGAAGGAATGAATGCAGAAATACAATAGACCTATTTGTAGGAGTAATGAGATGAATTTTATAAGCTTGTACTCGATCTTACAGTTTGGCTGGTTTGAGTTTTTTTTTAGGAATAGCCCTGAAAATATTCTTTTTCACGACAGTATTAGGTTGAATAAATAATAGAATGTCAGATAAGTTAAAACGATTTAAATTGCATGTAAAATCAAATCCTGATCTTTAATATTAGTGCTTTGAGAATGCATTTTGAATTCATTCCTTCATTCCTTCATTTATTACTCCAGCACCCCAAATAATTTCAGCTTCACCTCCTTATTGTCGGCATTGGAATTGATGGTAATCCCGAACGAAAATTCTCCTGCTGTTTTACGTTTATTGGTATCAAATTCCACCTGGATCTCCCCTCCTGCTTCGGGCTCGATAATACTGTCTTTAACAGGTATCACCGCAAGGCAATTGCTTGCCGTTAGAACGGAGATGATTTTCAATTTTTTATCACCGCTATTGGTAAATGAAAAAGTATAGGTATTGGTTTCGCCTTGCTTCAAATTCCCCAGGTCTTTGAATGATTCATCGAATTTTAAATGCCCTCTGCCGGGCACCATAGACATCAGCAATAACGCTGAAAGGCTTATGAATATTGATTTAGAAGTCATTTTTGATTTTTTGGTAAATATACCAATTTGAAATGGTATTTTTGCAAGCCCAAAATCAGCCTAAGTACGTGCTATAAAATATGAAATTATCCCAATTTAAGATTACAATCCCTGAACAATTAATAGCTAAATATCCTTCGAAGAATCGTGATGAGTGCCGTTTGATGGTATTGGACCGGAAAACGCAAACGATAAAGCACAGTATGTTTAAAGATGTATTGGAATACTTCGGAGATGATGATGTAATGATCGTAAATAATACCAAAGTTTTTCCAGCCCGCCTTTGGGGCAATAAGGAAAAGACCGGGGCCAAGATTGAAGTTTTTTTATTACGCGAATTAAACAATGAGCTCCGTCTGTGGGATGTGCTGGTTGACCCTGCCCGTAAGATAAGGGTAGGTAATAAATTATATTTCGGGGATGATGATATGCTGGTGGCTGAAGTAGTTGATAATACTACCTCCCGGGGCCGTACCATCCGGTTTTTATTTGATGGCGACGATGCCGATTTCAGGAAAGCCATAGGCTACCTGGGAGAAACGCCGATTCCTAAATATCTTAAAAGAGAAGCTGAGCCAAGCGATGCGGAACGTTATCAAACGCTTTTCGCTAAAAATGAAGGCGCAGTCGCTGCTCCTACAGCAGGCTTGCACTTTAGCCGCGAGCTGATCAAACGATTGGAAATTAAAGGGGTAAATTTTGCCGAAGTGACCCTCCATACGGGCTTGGGTTCATTCCGTTCGGTGGAAGTGGAAGACCTTACCAAGCATAAGATGGATAGCGAGCAGGTGATCATAACCAAAGAAAATTGTGATATCGTAAACCGGGGCATTGCCGGAGGGAAAAAAATATGTGCCGTGGGAACCACCTCAATGAGAGCTATAGAATCCTCCGTTTCCGCTAACAAAACATTGAATCCCTATAATGGCTGGACAGATAAATTTATTTTTCCACCGTACGAATTCAGTCTTGCCAATTCCATGGTCACCAATTTTCATATGACAGAAAGCACCCTGTTAATGATGTCGGCTGCCTTTGCCGGTTATGATTTCCTTATTGAAGCATATAATATCGCAATCAAAGAAAAATATCATTTCTTCAGTTATGGCGATGCCATGCTGATCGTATAAAAAATTTACAATCCCTGAAGCCGCAATTTTTATTTAGTAATTGCGGCTTTTTTATTTTAGTAATTATGAAAAAACTCGCGCTTATTGTTGCCGGAGGACATGGACTGCGAATGGGACATGAAGTACCAAAACAGTTCCTGGAACTTTCCGGCAGACCGGTATTAATGCATACGATAGAAAAATTCCGCCGTGTATGCGAGG
>JBBRJE010000140.1:0-7643 GCA_038219845.1 Bacteroidia bacterium | reverse complement strand
AGCATACGAGGGCACCGAAGGCCAGTTATTACTCATATTTGTAGATTTGTAAATTCCGCCGTCGCAGCCAAATAAGGCGAAGGCGCTGCTCCCCGGTTTAAACACAATCTGGTGGTGATCGGAATGCATCACCTGGCTGCTTCCTAAATTGGCAGCTCCGGGCATATTATACAATGACCATGCAGAAATCTGCTTATAGCTGGCGCCGGCATCTGTGGATTTAATATAATCGATAGCCCCCGCATACACCGTTGTTGCAGTATTTGGATCCACGGTGATGGATAAATCATACCATGACTGGCCTCTGGTGAATTCAGTTGTATTGGTGGTGTTCTGATCATAGATCAGGGGCAAGGTATTGGAGGTCCAGGAGGAACCCGCATTGGTGGAAGTATAAAATTTGGTAAGAGCTGAAGAGCTACCCTGGCATAAGAGATAGATATAGCTGGAATTAGAAGGCGCGCAGGCAATTTCTATCCGCTGGTAGCTGCCCGATGGGCTTATATTAGTCCAGATGCCGGAGCTATAGGTACATTTCCATACCTGCCCATTACAGGAATAAAAGAGGTCGCCATTGGCAGCCATCTTTATATCATTGCCATAATTGCTGCCCGCTGCTGGTGTGGTTGAAGTGGTGAGCACTGCGGTCCAGCTGGTGCCACCATTAACCGATTTGTATAAGCCTCCGGTACCACCGATGAGGTAGTGACTGCTGAGGGCGGCGTATACTGTGCCATTGGAAGCAACCACCATGCGCGTTACACCATAGTATGATGCGGTGGCCGAAAGCTGGGTCCAGTTCAATCCGTTATCGATGCTGCGCCAGATGCCTGCTCCTGACAATCCATCGGCATTTCCGAAGCTTTCACCAGTACCGAAATACATAGTATCCGGATAGCTGGGATTTTGTGCAATGGTGGTGATGGCGATATTGGTAAAAAAGTCATTCACCTTACTCCAGGAAGGTGTTGTGGCATCTATATCTGTACATTTAAAAAGTCCTCCACCCACCGAAGCTGCCCAAACAGTTTTATTGGTGGCATCCTTCTTATCAAAAATAATTGACCGTGTCCGCCCTCCTATATTATTCGGCCCTCTTTCAGTCCAGCTTATGCCCGTCACCGCAGCTTCAGCCATACTGTTTTGCTTGTCGAGGTATTGGTTATAAACAAAGACTAAATTTTGTTTTGGTATCTCCCCGGTCATAGGATCTTTCACGCGGTTATGCTCCCATTGCATCATGGCTCCGGGCTGATCGGTTTCAGTCTCCCGTAGTTCCTTATTGTTAGAGAAGAAAGATTTAGGCAAAGAGCAGGAAGCAAAAAATAAAATACAGGACAGAAGGGCAAAAAGCAATTTCTTCATGAAGTGCCGTAGGGATTAAAAATTGGTAATTAGATTTCTAAATGATGAAGTATTCCTCCAAAACTTATGTTGCACAAAGATGGGAAAAAGTTATATAATTTTTGGATTAATAAGTGTTAAGGGCAGATCTTATACCCATGGATATGATGGATTGAATCTGATGGTATAATCTAACTTGCTGATTATAATTTGAAAAGGCGTAAAAAAGGACATGATTCCCGGGGATATCTTTTGAAAACAAACGATAAGGGGGTAATATCTCAGGATTCATCCTTCAGGAAATTTGAATTCCATAGAATATCCATGAAGGAATATGGTAGAGGGATACTGCCAATCCTATGATTTTCTCACCGCCGTTACGCATTTTTTAATAAATTGCCGCCCTTAAATTTTTATTATGCGCCCGATATTGATAGGTATTTTTTTAACCTGTTTTTTTTCTAATTATGCCCAAACCACCTTCCCGGTAAATGGTGTAAGAAATGATATCAATACCGTATATGCCTTCTCGCATGCTACCATCTTCACTTCTTATAATACCAGGCTTGAGAACGCCACAATGGTTATTAAGGGCGGGAAAATTATAGCTCTTGGCGCTAATATTAATATTCCAAAAGAGGCGATTGAAGTGAATTGTCTTAATAAAAATATCTATCCTTCTTTCATCGACGCATTCACAAATTACGGTATGCCTGAGCCTAAAAGTGTGGGCAATGGGGGCGTCCCGCAATTCATAAGTCATAAGAAAGGCCCTTATAGCTGGAATGAAGCCATCCGCCCGGAGTTTAAGGCGGCAGAGAATTTCACGAAGGATGATAAATCAGCCAATGGATTCCGCAGTGCCGGCTTTGGTACGGTTTATACTTTTAGTAATGACGGAATCGCAAGGGGCAGTGGCAGCGTTGTTACCCTAAATGATGCACGAGAGAATGAAGTGTTCCTGAAACCCATGGCAGGGGCCAATTACAGCTTTAATAAAGGAAGCAGCACCCAGGATTATCCCAGCAGCCTGATGGGCAGCATCGCCTTGCTGCGCCAAACTTATTATGATGCCCAATGGTATAAGCAGCAGACGGAGCAAACCAATTTATCACTCAAGGCATTTAACGAGATTCAAAACCTTCCACAGTTTTTTGAGGCAGGAGATAAATGGAACTTATTGAGGGCAGATAAAATAGGAGATGAATTTAAAATACAATATATCATTAAAACCAATGGCACAGAATACCAAAGGATACGTGAGGTGAAAGCCTCAAACGCAATGTTGATTGTGCCGTTAAATTTTCCAGCTCCTTTCAGCACTAACGATGCCTACGATGCCCAGGAACTAAGCACTTCGGATATGATGCACTGGTATGAAGCGCCGGCTAATTTATATTTTCTGCAAAAGAACGGCATCCCATTCTGTATCACCAGCCAGGGATGTGATGCTGCAGGCTTCCTTAAAAATTTACGGGAGGCAGTACAGTTTGGCTTAACAGAAGAGGAAGCTTTAAAGGCGCTTACCTCTACCCCTGCGAATATTCTAAACATCAGCGATATGGTGGGCAGCTTGAAGCAAGGCATGCTGGCCAATTTTATTATCACATCGGGCAATATCTTCGAGAGCAATACAACCATTTATGAAAACTGGGTGCAAGGAAATAAATTGGTGATCAGTGATATGAATAAAGTGGATGTGAGGGGGAATTATCTGCTTAAATTTAAGGATGAAAACTTACCACTGCTAATCGAAGGTGACCAGGAAAAATCGAGTGCGAAAATATTAGATGCAGATACTATCAAAGTAAATTTCGAAAAACAGAATGATATATATACGCTGGTATTTGAAAAACAAAAAATAAAATATGTTTTAACAGGTTGGTTCGATAATATAAAAAAGGAATTCAATGGGAAAGCCACAGGCAGCCTGGGTGAAACCTACAACTGGAGTGCAACACAGACTGGTGTATTTACTTCGAATAAAGCATTACGTAATAAACAAACCGATACTTTAAACCTCCCTGCATTAAGATACCCATTTACCGATTTTGGAAATATGGTTTTGCCCGGAACCCAAACGATCCTTTTTAAGAATGCCACTGTATGGACGAATGAAGCGGAGGGTAAACTGGAACAAACAGATGTCCTGGTGGTCGATGGTAAGATCTCAAGGATAGGGAAAAATTTAAATGCAGCGAATGCCCTCGTCATTGATGCCATAGGCAAGCATTTGACCCCTGGAATAATAGATGAACATTCCCATATTGCCATCAGCGGTAATGTAAATGAAGGAACGCAAAGTGTGACAAGCGAAGTGAGGATCGGGGACGTAGTATGGCCGGAAGATATCAATATTTACAGGCAATTGGCAGGAGGAGTAACGAGTTCCCATTTACTGCATGGAAGCGCGAATACCATTGGCGGACAAACACAGCTTATTAAGCTACGGTGGGGCAAGAACGCTGAGGAAATGAAATTTGAAGGATGGGATGGATTTATAAAATTCGCGCTGGGTGAAAATGTGAAACAAAGTAATTGGGGCGACAGGCAAACGGTACGCTTCCCGCAAACACGCATGGGTGTGGAGCAGGTATTGTATGATGCATTTTGGAGGGCAAAAGAATATGATTTGCATATGAAAAATTACAAGGGCACCGGACCCGCTCCGCGCAGGGATCTGGAGTTGGAAGCCTTGGTAGAAATATTAAATAAAAAACGTTTCATCACCTGCCATTCCTATGTGCAAAGTGAAATTAATATGCTGATGCATGTAGGCGACAGCATGGGTTTCAGGGTGAATATATTCACGCATATTTTAGAAGGCTATAAGGTGGCAGATAAGATGAAAGCCCACGGCGCCAATGCCAGCACCTTTGCCGACTGGTGGGCGTATAAGTTCGAAGTATATGATGCCATCCCGTATAATAGCGCACTGATGACAAGGGTTGGCCTTAATGTGGCGGTAAACAGCGATGATGCGGAGATGGCGCGAAGATTAAACCAGGAGGCAGCGAAATCAATGAAATATGGTGGCCTCAGTGCTGAAGAAGCATTGAAGCTATGTACTTTAAATCCTGCGAGAATGCTGCATATTGATAACCGTTTGGGCAGTATAAAAGTGGGCAAAGATGCTGACCTGGTATTATGGAGCGATGAACCTTTGAGTATTTATGCCAAGCCACTCTATACTTTAGTAGATGGCATAATATATTTTGATTATAGCAAACAGGAGGAACTGGAGAAGCAAATTACTGCAGATCGTGCCATGATCATGCAAAAGATGAATGAAGCCATAAAGAACGGAGAGAAGCCCAATCCCGGTGTCAGCCAGCAACAGGTATTATTGCATTGCGAAGGTCAGTAGTGTAAAGAGTATTAGCTATGATGTATATGTAACAAGTGTATGGAGGCTTGGAAGAATTGATTAATAGCAAGGCTCCTGAATTTTGAAAAGTGAAAATTATAATCCCCAAAAGTTTTAGGAAAATCCTCCATCATTTCCCCCATTAATTTTATTAAAGTTTTACTTTCAGCGCAATTTTACTTGTCAAATTACTGTTCACCTTCATAATTAATCCTGCGAAGAAAATGCATTGTATAATAGAATAGATCATAGCAAAATAATACAGTGGATATCCTTCAGTATGCATAAAGAAAAATGCAGCAGTAGCAAATAATATCAAAATAATTTCCAGTGCCAGCATCCATTGGTTAAGTTTCATGGCATTGATATAATATTTATAGATGCCCATAAACGCAAAGGCCGCGTTGCCAAAAATCAGGAAAGAAAAAATGGCATAGGTGGTATTATATTTTTCATAAGACTTAAGGCCTATTAAAACGGGAAAACAAACTAAGGCTCCAGCCAAACATATAGCCATGAGAATTAATAGCTGCTTATTTAATTTTCGTATCAGGGTTTTTGCTTCAGAAAAATTTTGCGTGGCGAGATCTTTAAATAAGTATTGAGAATAGGGGCCTACAATGCTGGCCCCGATGATGAATATAAAATTCGCGATATTCCATGCAAAGCAATAGTTGGCCGTGGTTTCGGGGTTATTCACAAAGGTGGTCATGAAAATTTTATCGCAGTTGAGCAAGGCGATATCCAGCCAACCTGTGATATGAATTAAGAAGCCGGCGGTGAATAGAAAACCAATATTCTGAATAAAAAGTTTTTTATCCAAACGCAGGGGAGTTAAATGAATTTTATTTTTTATAAAAAGGAAAACAAGGACAGAAGCATATACTAATGTTTGCGCTGCAAAAACACTCCAGGCTTTTTGAAAGAAGAATATCAATCCAATGGTTAATATTGGCGTGAGGATATCTATAATGTATTTTATATTCAGCATCTGCTGCATCTTTAAATTGCTATTATAATAGGTATAGGCTACTTCAATAAATTTTGTAAAAAGAAATTGTCCGAATACGATAGCGCAGAAAGAAAGGCTTTGCGGGATATTATTGATGAAGATAAAGGAACCTAAAATAAGGTAAGTGATAAAAATAAATAAGGAATAGTTAATAAACAAGCTGCTGCATTCTTCTTTTGTTCTTGTATGAAGGTATCTTGGATATTCAATAAAAAAGCCACGTGTAATTGCAATCTCAAAATAGGGTAAAAAAGTAAGCATGATCAGCAATTGATTATAAATGGCATAATCCTGCTTGCTTAATATTTTAATAATATAAAAGGCGGCAACAAACGATAATGTTTTTGATATTATAGTAATAATTAAATTCTGCCCGAGGATATGTTTCATAAAATCTCAGCTTACTTGCTTTGCCGTTATTGGTTTCGCAAACATATGCTTTAATGTCTTGTGAGGCTTACTTCTTCCTTGTATATTGCCAGCGTGTAAGGTAAATTTAAGCCTAAGGCATAATTTTTCGAGCTATGGCCGAAAGGTGCATTAAAGCATATGGGATAATCATAATCCTTGCAAATGTTTAACACGATTTCTTCCAGGGCAAACCCAAAATGAATATCGTCCGGCTCTGCTTTAACTGTGCTTTCACCAATAATCAATCCGGAAAGATCCTTGAGTATGCCCGAGCGTTTCAGCTGGTGCAGCAGGCGGTCGTAATGGTATAAATATTCATCACAATCCTCAAGCATTAGGATGGCGCCTTTGGTTTTTATTTCAGAGGTTGTGCCTATTGAAGTACATATCAGGCTGAGGTTGCCGCCAATTACATTTCCCTCTGCAAGTCCTGTTTTATTGTACTCAGAACTTTTAAAATTATATTTACTGTGTTGGCCCGACAGGTTTTCTATCACAGTAATCACATTCTCATTGGCGAGTCCGAATTGTGGTAGCTGGTTAAAGTTGCAGGCATGAATGCTGGCGCAGCCAAGTTCCAGCATTTTCAGGTGAACCAGTGTGAAATCGCTGAAGCCGACAAGCCATTTCGGATGCTGAAGGAATAGGGTCCAATCCAGTGCATCAATAATCCTCACGGTGCCATAACCACCCCGGGCCAGCCAGATGGCGTCGACATCCGTATCATCCAGAACCCTTTGAAGGCTCGCCATTCGAAGCTCGTCATCACCCGCAAACCTTTTATATTCCTGGCTTATATTGGAAGCCAGAACCACGCGGAATCCCTGGTCTTCTATTATTTTTTTTGAAAGGCTGATCTGTTTCTCATCACTGAAACGCGCTGTGGCAACAATAGCTATGGTGCTTCCTTTTTTTAAATAGGGAGGGATGATCATGGACCGCAAAAGTATTATTAAATTTAAATTATTTGATGTTTAGTATTCATCACAGAATATTAAATTACTTTTGTGACGTATGATATTACGCACCGAGAATTTGATTAAGCAATACAGCCGCCGTGTAGTGGTGAATGATGTGAGCATCGAGGTGAAACAGGGCGAGATCGTGGGTTTGCTGGGACCTAACGGGGCGGGCAAAACCACTACCTTCTATATGACCGTGGGCTTGATTAAGCCCGATTCGGGAAATATTTTTTTAGATGATGAAGTGATTACGAAGCTGCCTATGTATAAGCGGGCGCAACGTGGCATCGGCTACCTGGCCCAGGAGGCCTCTGTATTTCGCAAGCTGAGCGTGGAAGATAATATTATGGCGATACTTGAATTTACCGATCGCACCAAGCCGGAACGCGAAGAGAAGCTGGAAGCGCTGATCGGTGAATTCCACCTGGATAAAGTACGCAGGAGCCGGGGCGACCTTTTAAGCGGGGGAGAAAGGAGACGTACCGAGATTGCCCGCGCGCTGGCCACCGATCCTAAATTCATCCTGCTCGATGAGCCCTTCGCAGGG
>JBBRJE010000139.1:0-7668 GCA_038219845.1 Bacteroidia bacterium | reverse complement strand
TGTATAAATCTATAATTGTTTTCCTCTGCGCCCTCTGCTTGTATTTAATCTCTGTGTTCTCAGTGTTAAAATGCATTTCTTTCCGCGAAGCGGAAACCTGAACCGATTTTATATTAATAAATACTTAACTAAACGACATTGGATAATAACCTTTAATTTTTTCCTGATATTTTATTTTTCTAGCTTTTCTACCTGGTTTGATGCATTGATTTAATCAATGCATTAAGGCATAATTTTTGAGCAATCAAGTAAAATTTAATCCCATGGATGTAAAACAAGATACCCATTCCAACGCTACCGTGAGCCACGCTGTTAAATCAAAGAATTTAAAAAGTAAGAACCGCTGGCTTCTGCTTTACCTGGTGTTCGGCACTGTGCTGATTGGTTTTTATTCCATGCTGAAGCTGGAGTACTTTATTTTTTTTGGTCAGTACCAGGCCTTGCTAACCAAATTATCACTTAGCTTTTCCATTGCATTGCTTATCCTGATGATAGATATTTTTATTGAGCGGCTTATTGTAAAAAAGATCAGGCGGCGCGCAACGCAGTATAATCTGGTGAGATTGATACGACTGGTAACAGTGATCCTGATCTGCATTATGATCATTTCATTTTTGTTTGTGAGCTGGTATACTGCGGCCATGTCGCTGGGCCTGATATCATTGATCCTTGGCTTCTCCCTACAAACACCCATCACTTCTTTCATCGGCCGGATCAATATTTTATTACGCAATCCTTACCGGGTAGGCGACAGGATCCAGATCGATAATTTCAAAGGGGATGTGGTAGAGATAAACTACCTGGATACCACCCTTTGGGAATTTGGTGGCGATTATCTTACCAATGATGTGCATACCGGAAGGTTGATAAGGTTTCCTAACAGCCTGGTATTGCAGGCAGCGGTGTTTAATTATTCATGGCAGAAATTTCCTTATATATGGAATGAAATTCCATTCTATGTGGCCTTTGGCAGTGATATGGAATTTGTAAGCGCCACCATGAAAAAAGTAGCATCCCGGATCCTGGGTAAAGAAACAGAAGCATTAATCAAGGAGTTTAAAGAATTGATCAAACAAACACCTGTTGATGAACTGGATGTGAAGGAGTATCCATTCGTTACTTTTCGAACCAATTCGAATACCTGGCTCGAGATTTCCATTGTTTATCTTGTTGATCCGAAATTATCCACTGCTACGCGCAATGAGCTGGTCATAGAAATAATGAAAGCCTTGCTGAAAGAACCGGAACTCGTTTTATTTCCAAAAGGTGATTCCAGATAAGTATTAATCAGGGTTACAATTCATTTTCTAAAACCCTTGATATACTTTGCCTCTGACAGGCATCCGAAACCCATCTAACTAAAAGCTTGATGGGTGTTACGAAGCGCAGCGGGTATGACTGAATAAGTGCCGAATTTTTACTGCACTATAGGGTGTAGCATCTATTGATGTAAATCTTTGTTCCTCAACAAAAAAATTATAAAAGTGTTCAACTAAATATCCAAAAAAATTACAAGGTATTCCAAAAATGATACAAGAATAATATCTTTTTGGCCTTGTATGTTTGCCTCATAATTATTCAAAAACTGATACTCATGATTAATTTAATTAAATTCAGTGTAATTATTGTGGATGGACAGAATCATCCTTGTGCTCATCTTTTCATTAATTGCAAATCGCTTACTGATCAAACCAATGCGAACGAAATGGAGTCGGCGAATAACGCCGACTTCCAGTTTTTTTACAATAAACTGGATGCGAAAGAGAAAGCTTATTTTGAATTTGAATCTCACGGCAAATCCATTGAAGTGGAAATTGAAGTGAGGGGGAATTTTTTCAGGCATACTTTCCGCGACGGTGATGAAGTAATATTTAAATTATTTATGTACGATGATCTGAATATATTTTTGGAGTTGATGACTACTGAGAATAACCTTGAATCCGTTCCTGCTTTTTTCTGATTGTTCCGGGATAATTCAGGTATAAACTTGACATTTGTAAATCGTATAAAGTATAACGTAAATACAGCCTTGGCTTATCGGGTTTGGGCTCATGAATTACGGAATGAGATGTTCAAATTCTGAGGATTGTAATCCACCACCAATCAAAACTAATATCTCTCCCATGGTTTTTAAGGTTTAACAATCCGCTGCCATTATCTTATTTTCGTAAAAATAATTGTTTGAGATTTTATGCGATATAGAATATTATTATCCCTGATGCTGATGATGCAGGTTTATTTGCTGCATACCCAGGTAATTTTGGCAGGCAATAGCTATACGCTTACGGATGAGAAGATGAATGATCTTATCAACCCCGACAATAGCAGCTATACTTACGAGCACCTGAAAATAAGTGAAGATGATAAAAATATCACCGTCGTAATATTTGAAACCTATACCTGTAAAGGAAAACCGGGCACGAAAGTGAAAAAAGTGCAATGGTGCAATATCAAAAAGGAGGGTAATGCCATTCATAAGAAAAAAACCCTGATGGAAAGTTCTCCGAATGATAAGACCGTGATTACAGGACATTGGGTTGATAAGAAACAATTGCATCTGCTTTGCTTCCATTGCGTTGAAGATCTTGTGTATCCCTTCATAAATATTTATAATGAGCATGGAACCCTGATGTATAAAATCTCAGGTGATAAGCCGGTAAAATTTCCAAAAGCCAGGAGCAAAAACAGCATCGTCACTGTTAAAGTGTCGGACGACAACACCAATTTTATTTTTGGGATTATCAACCGCCTCAGCGATTACGAAAAACAGTTGAATATTAAAACTGATTTCATAGAAAACACCACCGGCTATTACGATCATGTGTATGCCTATACCATACGTGACCGTGAGCTCGTACGGCTTAAATTTAAATATGGGGATAACGGGAATGGCATTGCGATCGACAATAAAAAAAATATCGCAATCTTCAGCCCGGCCATCATTGATATTTTCAGGCCCTCCGAAAAAAAATATGAATTAAGTGAGTTCGAAGTGCCGGTTATCACGAAGAAGGCGAATAAAAGGCCCTTGTTTAAAGGAGAGGATGAAGAAGCGTCGGACGATTCCTCCCATGTTGAAGATGCAATGAATACGCGTGTCATAAATAATTTTATCGATGGAATTTTTCTTGGCGATTCGGTATTTCAATTCACTTTTTCTTGCCGGATCAATGAAAAGCTCGACTCACTGATAGTGCTTAAAATAAATATGGAACAGGATTCTATAGTGCCCCGTGCGATTTTAAATTCCGCACTCAAGCTTTTTGCATATCATTCTAATTCTAAGAAAATATCCTATATGAACGTGCCTGATTACGAGCGTTTTTTTAGAGAACGTACGGTAGTCTGCGAATCTGGAAACCAATTTATTGTTCTTACTTCTGGCAATCATTATGCACAGTCCATCATTAACGATTACTATTATAATATCACCCTGGTAGTTATCAAGCTGGATAAAGACGGTAAGCAGATTTTCTTTAAAAAGATTGCCATTCCCGGCATCTTTAACTCACCGGATGTATGTATGAGTATTCAGAATGAGGAAGAGTTTAGTTTTCTTTTTCTATCCCAGTTTAATAAGGAGAACAGCAAAACAAAAACACTTATGAATTATCAAAATATGGGAGATGCCGGCAACCATTTTGTATTGTATACCATTTTGACGAATGGGAAAAGTGAAGTGCAAAATCTCAATACCTTTCCTTCCCTCGGATGCACAAGTATAATTGAGCTGCAGCCTGCTTTAAGCATTTCAGCCGATAAAAAAGAAATATATTTTCTCGCCATCGATGCTGTTTTCAGTAATGGAAAGCTAATGCAGATGAAGCTTCAATAAGCTATTTCCCTTCTTTAGCGGCGGCGTTATAGGCCCTTACACAGGTTCTTATTTTACTGTAGTCATCGGTTTTGCCAAGGCATTTAAAGAGCTCCATAAATTTAGGATTGGATTTTTTAAACTCCTTATACCGGGTCATGGCATCCGTTATTTTAGGGTCATAGGGTATCATCTCCGAATTCATATTCTTCGAAAAATAACAGAGGTAACCAATGGTGAAGACGCCCACGGCTTTTTTAGTTTTATAGGCATCCATATACGATTGCCCATTCTCATAATAAATTATTTTACCCACACTCAATACGTAGGCAGGCTGACCAAATTTCTGATCCACACGGTAAAGCCTGTCGCCCAGCTTAAATCCCCAGATATCCTTGCACTTGACTTTTTTCTCTACGCTATCCTTTATGAAACGAAGGGTTACCTGGCCTTTGGCATGACCAAATCCTATATAGCCGTCCATGGTATCCATCGTATTATTAATGAAATCATCATAGGTGGCATAGGTTCCGATAATATCTTTTGCGGAGGCTACCTTAAACAGAAAATAAAATATTAAAAGCGGTATTAGTTTTTTCATTGGCAGGCAATTTAATTGCTTTGAGCTTGCAATGATATATTCCTTTGGCCAGATGTAAAAATAAATTTATTTTTTCAGGGTTTAATTTTCTCTCTTACGGAACCCAAAGTTAAATAGATCTCTGCACCGATAAAAGAATGAAATCGATTAATATTTGTATAAGCCGCGAATTCTATTCCAAATGCCTGGGTTAAAGGTAATTCTGCTTTGGCTCTTAATGATATTCCGAAGGTATTCTCAGTGGTATAGAAAGTATCGTAATTACTGCCAAAGTCAAACCAGGAGTAAGACTTAGCGCTATATTTAAAATGTGCTTCACTGTAACTAATAAAAGAGGGGCCTGCTTCAATTCCAAACCTTTGTCTTTTGGTATCCTTCCTGGAAAATTCTTTCAAAATCATTATAGAATAAATATCCAGATAATCGTTAGGAATTCCGTCTCCAATGATTATAAAAGAGCTGTTATCATAATTCTTGGGTAAATTCCTAGCAGTAAAAACTTTCTCTTTAAAACTTATACTGCCTCCCCAATTATTGGATAGTATAAATGTGCTGTGCACACCTGCCGGGGTGCCGTAACGTCCAAGTCCTAAGCCTCCGCCGGAATAAAAGGCAATCAAGCGTGTCTTAGGAACTGCAAGGCTGTCGATTTGCGCATCTGAATTATTTGAAGTGCTAAAAAACAGTAATAGCAAGATTACTTTTAAGAGGCGGATTGTTGATTTTATATTTCGCATGACAGATTAAATTTAATATTTAAGGAATGCTGCGAAAATACCCTGATGGCTGAACGGGAATAAATTAAAGAATGCAAAAGCTTGAATTGAATTGTATTTTTTGCAAAAGACTTTGGGTGAAAAATTAAAAATGAAAAATGAGTAATGAATAATTAATAATGAATAATTAATAATGAATACAAATGATCATCGGGAGGTTAAGATACTAATGGCTTATGACTAACCACTTCTCTCCTTATTTATTGCAGAATATGATTCAAATCATATTTTACCAGTAAATGATAGGTTTCCTTTGAAGAAAAATTTTAAACATAAAAAAATCTAACCATGCAGAAGTTAACCATCATTGCAATATTGGCTGTTACAGCATTCTTAGCCGCTTGTGGGGGGCGTGACCAGCGCGCCTCAGAGGGCGACACGGTAACAAAGGAGGAGACAAAAACAAAGGAAGACCCTTCATATGACCCTAAGCGAGGAGAGGGTAAATATACAGCTGAAAATATGAAAATCAAGGATAAGCTCGATCTGACGATGGCAGCCGCCGGGGAGAAAATCGCCAATGTGAAATGTTTTTCCTGTCATAAAATAACATCTGAAAAGCTGGTAGGCCCGGGCTGGAAAGATGTGACCAAACGCAGAACCCCGGAATGGATCATGAATTTCATCACCAATCCAGATCCCATGATCAATAAGGATCCTGAAGCACAAGCCATGTTGGAGATTTGCCTTGTTCGTATGCCCAATCAGAGCTTATCAGATGCCGATGCGAGGCAGATTCTTGAATTCCAGCGTAAAAATGATGGTGTTAATTAAATTGCAAATCAAAAATGAAAAATAAGATTATAGCATTCGTCATAAGCGCATTACTAGCATCTTCTGTTTTACAATCCTGCAAGCCTAAAAATACAGGCAATGCCGTATCAGGCGATGCGGCTGCGCGTACTTATGTAGCTCCGGGCAAGTATGATGAATTCTACAATTTTGTAAGTGGTGGCTTCAGCGGACAAATGAGCGTATACGGCTTGCCATCAGGGCGTTTGCTTAGGGTAATGCCCGTGTTCTCCGTTGATCCTGAAAAAGGATGGGGCTTTAGCGAAGAAACAAAACCCATGTTGAACACCTCGCACGGATTCGTGCCCTGGGATGATTTGCATCACCTTGACATGTCGCAAACCAATGGCGAGATCGATGGTCGCTGGGTTTTCGCCAATGCCAATAATACGCCCCGGGTGGCAAGGATCAGCCTGGCTACTTTCCGTACCGCGGAGATTATTGAAATTCCTAATAGCGCAGGCAATCACTCTTCTCCATTCATCACAGAGAATACGGAATATATTGTGGCAGGTACCCGTTTTTCGGTGCCACCCGATAATGCCAATGGCGATGTTCCCATTAATACCTATAAACAAAACTTTAAAGGCTCCATCAGCTTTATCAGCGTTGATAAGAATACAGGCAATATGGATATTGCATTTCAGCTTCGGTGTCCGGGTGTGAACTTCGACCTGGCACATGCAGGTAAGGGAAAATCGAATGGATGGTTCTTCTTCAGCTGCTATAATTCGGAACAGGCCAATACCTTACTGGAAGTTAACGCTTCTCAGAAAGATAAAGATTTCATTATGGCAGTGAACTGGAAAAAAGCGGAGGAATACCTCAAGGCAGGCAAAGGGAAAAAGGAAGCGGTACGATACGCTCATAATATTTATAATGAGAAAACACATTCTTCCACTTCTGAAATTAAGACGGAGGTAACTGTATTGGATGTGAAGGAGCTTAAAGATATCTGCTATTTTATTCCTTGCCCTAAATCGCCGCATGGCTGTGATGTAGACCCAACGGGCGAATACATCGTGGGGAGTGGTAAGCTGGCAGCATTGATTCCTGTATTTAGTTATGATAAAATACAAAACGCGATTGCTGCGAAAGATTTTATTGGTGATTATGAAGGCATCCCTGTAATTAAATACGAATCGGCTTTATACGGTGAAGTAAAAAAACCGGGGCTTGGGCCTTTGCATACTGAGTTTGACGGAAGAGGTAATGCGATTACCACGATGTTTGTTTCTTCTGAAATTGTAAAATGGAACATTAAAGATTTAAAGATTATTGACCGTCAGCCTACGTATTATTCTCCAGGCCATTTATGTATACCGGGAGGTGATACGAAAAAGCCAAATGGTAAATATGTGATCGTGTATAATAAAATCACCAAAGACAGGTATTTGCCTACCGGACCCGAATTATCTCAAAGCGCCCAGCTTTTTGATATTACGGGTGATAAAATGGTATTGCTTTTAGATTTTCCTACAATAGGGGAGCCACACTATGCTCAGGCGGTATTGGCCGATGTGATTAAAAATAATTCTGTAAAATTATTCAAGATCGATGAGAATTCAAATCCGTTTGTATCCAAGGGAGAAGGTGAAACCAAGGTAGTACGCAACGGCAACAGGGTGGATATCAATATGACGGCCATTCGTTCCCATCTTACACCTGATAATATTGAAGGCGTA
>JBBRJE010000138.1:0-7671 GCA_038219845.1 Bacteroidia bacterium | reverse complement strand
AGCGCGGAAGAATGCAAAGACATCATTCATGATGCCATGATCGCATTCTACCAGTATGCACAGCAAAGAAATTTTGAGGTTGAAATAAACCCGGAACAATTGCTTTTTGGTATTGCAAAAAATATCTGGCTTAAACAATTACGCATTAAAAAGAATATGCCGGAAGCAACATTACAGGATACCGCGTCTGTTGATGCGGATCTGGAAGAAATTCTCGAAAAAGAGCAGCAGTATAAAATAGCGAAAACTGCCCTGGGACAGTTAGGAGATAATTGCCGGCAACTTTTATTCCTTTATTATTTTAAGAGAATGCCGATGGAGCAAATTGCAATCAAGCTTGGATTGCGAAATACCCAGGTGGTAAAATCCACTAAGTACCAATGCCTGGCCAAGGCGAAAAATTTAATATTTAAATAGCATGGAAAATTTAACACTGATAAAAAGAATTGAAGCTTATCTCACGCATGACATGAGCAAGGAGGAAACTTTGACATTTGAATCAGAAATTGCAAATGATCCCGGGCTGGGAAAATTGGTGGACCAATATCGCCACACGTTTAAGGTATTGCAGCAGGAATGGCTGAGTATTGGGATTAAAGAGGCTTCCAGGTCATTTCAACTACTGAAAGTAATAAAAGTCGCAACGCTCTCCCTTGCTGGAGTAGTTGCTGTCGGCTTATTATATTTCCATCGTGGTGATTTTAAAAATAATAAAATTAGTACAAATAAAACGGACTCTTTTGCACTGGCCCCTGTTACAAAAGCAACTATTTCACTTGATTCCATTAATACTGTCAGCCAGGTACAAAATCCTATAAAAAATTCAATACTCCCTGCTGTCGAAAATATAGATGAGGTCAGCTCAATTTATGATGTGGAAAGTCCATTTGCACAAAATCTCAGGGTAGGAAAATTATTAAGTGATTTTAGAAATACCTTGAAACCCGACACACAATATTTTAGTATTACAAATTTAAAAGACACAATTTTATATGGTAGTAAAGGTACACGTATAGATATTCCTGCAGGTTCGCTTATCAATTTCAGAACTCAAAAACCAGTTTCAGGAAATATTAAAATAGAATTATGTGAATTCAATAATTTTTTCAGTATGTTCAGCAATAAAATAAGTACAGATTGCAATAACAGGTTGTTGGAAAGTGGAGGCTCCTGTTATTTATCAGCAAAAGAAAACCAGGATTCAGCTTTTATAAGGGAAGATATGCCCTTGAAATTAGGCTTTGAATGTAAGAAGGAGGATACTGCTATGACTACATTTTATGGAGTAAAAGATGCGAATGGAGTAGTTCATTGGGAAGCCTTAGAAAATTCGCCGCCAATTGAAACAGCTAACCCTAATGATTCCTTTCAGATCCCGGGAAGCTTGGGTTATAAGGTGACTTATGATACCCTTTATTTTAAACGCAGCTTTAAGAAAGTTTCTGCTACTACAGGAAGAGATATATTTATCCATTTGTATCAAAATGATATTACGAATGGCAGTAACTCTTTTTTTTCAGATACCAAAAGTCATAAGAAATGGGGTGCGTATGTATTACAGGCTGTGATAAGGTATCCTTATAAATCAAAAGCTTTGGGTAAGATTTACAATATCATCTATGCCAATAAGTTTGGCTATATCAATTGTGATCATTTTCTTAAGTATATTAATGTAGAAGATGTAAGTATTATTTCCGCGGATACGATAATTGAATCTTACCTTTTCTTTAAAGAAACCAGGACTTGCATGCCTTCTTACGAAGGCTGGTTTCAGAATGTTCCACGTAACAGCGAGGTATTGATCCTTACAATTTTTACCCGGGCGAATAAATTGTATATGAGCTTTCTTAATACCCGAACTTCAAAGAGAATTTATATTGTTGATCTTATTCCATTGGATACTGATAAAATTAAAGCAGAATTAAACAAGATAGATAAATAAAATTTTCGTTTATTAAGAGAATATTTAAATTATAAACACGCAATGATGAAGGGATGCTGCCTGGTCTTTCTGTTCTGTATTATTCTAGCGCCAGATCTACCTGCCCAAAATAAAAAAATATATGTTTCAAGACATGATGGGACTAAGAAGATGCTCACTTTTGGACGACTTGGTTACAGTAATTTTACTTTCATTCATCATGGTGATTGCGACTCGCTCCTTTGTTGCGGATCAGGCTATGAAATATGCAAAATCAGTAAATACATTATTAAAACCAGCGGCGAAACAGGAATATATTACCCCTTATTTAACAAGGCTATTTATGTTACTTCCAGGCATATTATCAGTACTAAAAATGAATCGGGGGACTTTCAATTTGTTTATAAAAGCCGAAGAATAGCAATAAAATATTATAATGCCGATAGCAAAGGCAATGCGGATTTTATCATTGAAATATTATAGAGGCTGAATTTATAAGCTTCGATAGTTAAGCCTTTAAAGAGAAAGCTACCTGGTGAAATTCCACAATCCGAAATCTTCTGTATTTTCGCCATCATACTATGGCTGTCAACAAACCCTCCGTCCCTTCGGGCATGCGCGATTTTTCACCCGAACAGGTGCTGCGAAGAAATTATATCCTGGATACGATCGAAAATGTTTTTCAGAAATATGGCTTCATGCCATTGCAAACGCCAAGCATGGAAAATATTGAAACCCTTACCGGCAAATATGGAGAGGAGGGCGACCAGCTGATATATAAAGTATTAAACTCAAGGGTTCATGAAGCGAAGGAAGAAAAGAAGGAATTGATGCGCTTCGACTTTGACCAAATGTTGAATGCTAATTCAAACAGTAAAAATTTAGTGGAGAAAGCCTTGCGTTATGATCTCACCGTCCCATTTGCCCGCTATGTGGTGATGCACCGCAATGAAATAACTTTCCCCTTTAAGCGCTACCAGATGCAGCCCGTATGGCGCGCCGACCGCCCGCAGAAAGGCCGTTTTCGTGAGTTCTGGCAATGTGATGCTGATATTGTAGGCAGCGATAGCTTATTGAATGAGGTGGATTTGATCTGTATTTATGCTGAGGTATTCAGGAAATTAAATCTGGATATTACAATCAAAATAAATAATAGAAAAATACTTTATGGATTGAGTGAATATATAGGTGAAACCGAAAAGCAGGTGGAGCTTACCATCGCCATCGATAAGCTGGATAAGATTGGTATCGATGGGGTTTTAAAAGAATTAACTGAGAAAGGGTTTAGTAATTCCGCACTTGAAAAAACAAGGAGCTTATTATTTGATAAAATTTCATTAGAGAATTTAAAATTAATACTGATTGATTCAGAAAAAGGAAAGCAAGGAATCCAGGAAATGGAAGAAATATTTTCATTGCTCTCCGCGATCCCTCAGGAAATTAAAATCGAATTTGATATCACACTCGCCCGTGGTTTAAATTATTATACCGGCGCTATTTTGGAGGTAGCAGCCAACGACGTGCAAATGGGCAGCATCGGTGGCGGTGGCCGCTACGACAACCTCACCGGTATCTTTGGAATGCCCGGTATTTCCGGTGTGGGCATTAGCTTTGGGCTGGACAGGATCTATGAAGTGATGGAAGAGCTTCATCTTTTCCCGGCAACGGAAGGGCATTTCACGAAATTATTATTCTGCTGCATGGATGACAAAGCGTTGCACTTTGCCTTACCCTTAGCCATGCAATGCCGCGATAAAAATATCAGGACAGAAATCTATCCATCAGCAACCAAATTAAAAAAACAGCTGGATTATGCCAATGCTAAAAAAATAAAATACGCCATCATCATCGGAGAGGAGGAGATGCAAACCAAGCTGCTTACCTTAAAAAACCTCGACAGTGGTGAGCAATCGAAAATAAATTTTGAGGAGGTAATAAAAGTGGTCAGCGGTCAGTAATCAGTTGTCAGAAATGAATAGATTCATCACAACCCCACGCTCTTCTAAATCGCTGTATTAATTATTAATTATTAATTATTCATCATTCATTACTCACTTCTTCATCTCTTCCCAGTTTTGATTGCTCACCGACTGGTCGGCATTCGGATTATATCCTGCCTGGTTAGATAAGATAATTTCTCCGTTGCCACTTTTCCATGCGGTATTATAAGTATTGGGCAATTCATAATAGCTTCCGCTGGCATCGGTATAGTTTTCTGTACCCCGGATATAAGATGAAAATGCGTCGCTGCTTTTATCAGCGGATGTACTGCTTTTATTGGCCTGGCTATAGCTTTGATTCATGCTTTGAATCAGAAGATCATTGTTCCTGCTGATCTGTGCGCTGATGGCAGCGATATTACGGATGCCCTGGTAAAACTGGTCGGTGAGGGTTTTCACCACCTGCATATAGGTTTGCTGGTAGGCCGGGGTGATCCGGAACGAAGAATAAATGGTGCTCAGGATTTCGGTATTCTCTTTCTCTTTTTCGTCCTCCTTTACCATGAATACGGTAGGTCTTACCTGCCAATTGGCTATATTAAGGCTTTGATTGATAGTGGCATTCACATTGGATGAAATGATAACTGTATAATTTTCGCCTTTCATTGAACAGGTCCCTTTCTGAATTATTTTATCGGATATGAATTGCAATTGGGGATTATCTTTTATTGCTTTGATATCGGCGGGGTTGGTGCTTTTATTAGGAATTACTTTCGTCTCGTTGATCTTTACTCCGGGGGGCAAAGCGCCTAATTCAGCGAGGGTGCTATTGGCGGCTTCAGTAGTGGAATTGGGCATCGTGGCCATCACTTTGCTGCCCATATATTTTTTACCTGGCCCAAGACCTGTTTGATACATGGTTTGATTGGCCCTGGTATAATACTGTGTTTTGTAATCGTGAAATACAGCCGTTCCCCCAGGATTGCTTACCTGAACTTCACCATTGGCAGGATATTGCGCATTCTGCATATCCCAGTCGATATGGCTTGTCTGGGTCCAGCCCTCCGGCAATAAGAAAATGAATGCATTGCCTTTGGTCACCTGATTGTCGACAATAGCAGCCAGCTTCATTTTCAGAGTGCCGCCGGTGGAAGCAGTGGCGTTTGCTTTTGAATTGTCTTTATTATTGTTTGCGGAATTGCAGGCAAAACAAAAGATGCAGAAAAGGAAATAGATAAAAATTTTATTTCTACTCATGAGGATTTCATGGCTTATTGATTTTATGAATTAATTTGCAGAGCGGGTACCGTTTACCTCAACGATCCAGCCATAATCATCGGGTATATCGCCGCACTTAATAGCATCGAGCTTATGGCCCAGGTAATTGCTCCATTTTCTTTCCGGCACCGGGGGTAAAATAATGTCTTTCCCTTTGTGGTTAAATAATTCGATATGGGCAACACTTGCTGCCGTGCCGGTGCAAAAGGCATCGAATAGTATACCTTTGGAATAGGCATCGATGATCTCATAAATATCTACCCTTTTTTCTTCCACTGTTACGTTCATATCACGCAATAATTGTATGCATGATTTTCGGGTCACCCCGTCTAAAATATTCCCGTCGAGGGCAGGGGTGAGCACTTTATCACCGACAACAAAAAACACATTGGTTGTACCCGTTTCTTCAACATAGCGGAATTCATGACCGTCCATCCACATGACCTGGTGGTAGCCATGCGAATAGGCTTCCTTGGTAGGCAGCATGCTGGCGCCGTAGTTCCCGGCGGCCTTCGCATAACCAATCCCGCCATCAAATGCACGTACATATTTTTCTGCCACTTTTATTTTTAGCGGCTGTGAATAATAGGGAGATACCGGCGAGCTAAAGATGATAAAGGAGTAGGTTTCTGAAACCCTTACGCCTACTGAATCGTCGGTGGCAAACATAAAAGGCCGGATGTATAAGCTTTTGCCTTTATCTTTTGGGATCCAATTTTTATCGAGGGAAACAAGCTTTAATAAGCCATCCATAAATAGTTCTTCAGGGAGGGTAGGCATGCACATGCGCTCGGCGGAGAGATTCAGTCGCTTCAGGTTCTCATCAGGACGGAATAATAGCGGCACGCCGTTCTTATTGCAATGGGCTTTCATTCCTTCGAAAATTGCCTGCCCATAATGCAAAGCGCTGGTGGCTGGCGACAGCGGTATATTGCCATAGGGTATGATGCGTGGATTTTGCCACCGGCCCCGAGCATAATCCACCACAAACATATGATCGGATTTGATTTTTCCAAACGGCAGGTCATTAAAATCTACGGTATTTAAATTGCTGCTGGATGTTTTTTGAATGCTTATATGCATGGCATTTATTTAATAATACGGCAAATGTAGTATTAAAATTAAATAAGCCTCTTTCACTTACATTTATTTTACCCACCGTTTTAAACAGCGGGATAGAAGGCCATAATACAATCCTGTGCGATAAAAAATTCTTTCAGTTTATGAAAAATTATTTGTGTCTTTGCACCGAAATCATATTCTTAAATTATGAGCATAAAAATATTAGCCAATGATGGCATTGATTCCAATGGAAAAGGGATCCTGGAAAAGGAAGGATTTATTGTGGATACCATCAAAATAGCGCAGGCCGATTTGTTGGAAGGGCTTAAAAATTATGACGTGGTCATTGTACGTAGCGCGTCTAAAATCACGAAAGAAATTATAGAAGCCAATACCCATTTAAAGGTGATTGCACGTGCCGGCGTGGGGCTCGACAATGTGGATGTGGAGTCGGCCAAACGCAATGGCATCAGGGTTATTAATACGCCGGCGGCCTCAAGCATATCCGTGGCTGAACTTGTATTCGCACACCTTTTCGGATTGGTTCGACACCTGCCTGAAAGCAATCGGCGTATGCCAATGGAAGGTAACACAAAATTCAATGAGTTGAAAAAAAAATTCGGCGAAGGTTTTGAATTGCGGGATAAAACATTAGGCGTGATAGGTTTTGGAAGGATAGGGCAGGAGGCTGCGCGCATCGCCATAGGACTGGGAATGAATGTGCTGGCTTTTGATCCTTATGTAGAGAAAGCAGAAATATATTTTTATTTCCATCCCTCCGTTTCTGATCAAAGAATAAAATTCGAGATTCAAACACGCAGTAAGGAAGAGGTATTGCGTTATTCAGATTTCATCACGCTTCATATACCTGGCTCCGGTAAGCCTGCGATTGGAAAAGAAGAGCTGGAGATGATGAAGCCCGGAGCCTGCCTGGTGAATTGTGCCCGTGGCGGTGTAGTGGATGAAGCGGCATTAATAACGGCGCTCGATGCAGGTAAGATAAGTTATGCTGCCACTGATGTGTTCGAACAGGAGCCGCCGGTGAATGATGCCATTCTTAAACACCAGAAAATAAGTCTCAGCCCACATATAGGTGCCAGCACCGCAGAAGCCCAAAACAGAATCGGCATCGAGCTTGCAGAAAGAATAATTGAACTTTGTAAATGAGAAAAAAAATTGACAATTGAAAATTGACAATTGACAATGAATAAAGCGACGATGAATTTAATTCTATACCATATCTAAATAATTATCCATTATCCATGGTCAATTCTCCATTAATAATTATTAATTATTCATTGTCAATTATTCATTATTCATTATTCATTATCAATTATCAATTATTCATTATTAATTATTAATTATTCATTGTCAATTATTAATTATTCATTGTCAATTATTCATTATTCATTATTCATTATCCATTATCAATTATTCATTATTAATTATTCATTATTCATGATAACAGTC
>JBBRJE010000137.1:0-7691 GCA_038219845.1 Bacteroidia bacterium | reverse complement strand
TATGGCTTTTTGGTGAAACAGCTTCATCATTAGCGCTCCCAAAAGCCCGAATGCCAGGTAAATTCCTGTGCCGGGATTACCTGTATAAATAACAGGAACATCATCCTCAAAACGAATAATCGCGTTTACATTGGTTGTTTTTTTTATTTTTAAAAATCGATTCCCCAATAAAGGCTTATGGATCTTTGTATTTAAGTCCGGGAAGACGGAATTTATCCTCTCCTCAATTTGTTCTAAATCATTTAGCATATTCGCTACAATAATAACCATTAGAAATTAATGAAAAATACATGAGGGAAAAACTTACCCACCAATTTACATAACTCCTATTCCATTTGCCTGTATTTTATATTTTTGCAGGCTTTATATGGAAAGAGTTGTTAGCGGTATTCGTCCTACGGGAAACCTGCACTTAGGTAATTACTTCGGTGCTTTACGTAATTTTATTAAAATGCAGGATACCCATGAATGCTATTTCTTTATTGCCGATTACCATTCACTGACTACACACCCCAAGCCATCCGATCTGCATTTTAATGCCAAACAGGTATTGATTGAATATCTCGGTGCTGGCCTTGACCCGGAGAAATCAGCGATCTATCTGCAGAGCGACCTTCCTGAAACGGCGGAGATGTATCTGTTGCTGAATATGAATGCCTATGTGGGCGAATTGGAAAGAAGCGTGAGCTTTAAAGAAAAAGCACGTACTCAAAAAGATAATATCAATGCCGGCCTGCTCACCTATCCCGTGCTGATGGCCGCTGATATCCTGATCCATAGAGCACATACAGTGCCCGTAGGAAAAGACCAGGAACAGCATCTTGAAATGACAAGGGATTATGCCCGGAGGTTTAATTCTATTTATAACACCTCCTTTTTTATTGAACCGAAAGCATTTAATTTTGGTGAATCCCTGGTTAAAGTACCCAGCCTTGACGGACAAGGCAAGATGAGCAAAACAGATGGAGGCATGAACGCTTTGTTCTTAACTGATGATGACAAGACCATTGAACAAAAAATAAAGGCTGCCAAAACCGACCTGGGTCCAATAGGTGAGAATACTCCATTTAGCCCGGAGATTGAAAATATATTCAGCCTTTTCTCATTGGTAAGTACTGTAGAGACTCTGGATTTTTTCAGGGAGAAATGGACTAATGGTGATCAAAAATGGTATGGCGAGATGAAAAAGCAATTGACTGGTGATATGATAAAATTCATTTCGCCCATTAGGGAAAATATAAATCAACTGAGATCTGATGAAAAGTATTTGACCAGGGTAGCAAAGGATGGCGCTGAAAAAGCATATGAAAGCGCTTCCAAAACAATGAAAGAGATGCGGGAAATTATTGGTTTTAGAAAATTCAGTTAAGATGCTGCCTAATTCTCAGCGGACAAGAATAAGATTCACAAACATATCACCGAAAAACAAGGAGCGATGAAAACTAAATTTTTAATTCTTAATATTTAATTCTTAATTGCACTATGCATATAGCCATTGCCGGGAACATCGGAGCAGGAAAAACAACGCTAACAACCATGCTGGCCAAGCATTATGGCTGGGTGCCGCAATTTGAAGAAGTGGAGAATAATCCCTATATCGAAGATTTTTATAATGATATGCAACGCTGGAGTTTCAACCTCCAGATCTTTTTTCTGCACCATCGTTTTAATAATCTTGTACAGCTCAAAAAGGATAAAACAAAAAATATAATCCAGGATCGTACAATTTATGAGGATGCTTATATATTCGCTCCTAACCTCCACGCCATGGGTCTGATGAGTACGCGTGACTTTGAAACTTATACGGCCTTATTCGAAACAATTAAATCACAGCTCAAAGGTCCCGACCTTCTAATATATTTGCGGGCCACAATCCCTTCCCTGGTGAATAATATTCAAAAAAGAGGACGGGATTTTGAAGACAGCATTCGTTTGGATTATCTCAAGCGCCTCAACGAACGTTATGAAGCCTGGATTAGTAAATATAAGGATGGCAAACTTCTGGTGATAGATATCGATGATATAAATTTCGCTGAAAATAAAGAACATTTTGGTGAGATCATCAATAAGATCGAGCCTGAAGTGAATGGTCTTTTTAAATAAAAACCAGCTCCCCCAGCTTTTACGTTAATAAACTTACGCAATACTTTTATTGTTAAACCTCTGATGAACTTTCCAACAACCCTTGGCGCATTAAAAAAAACAGGCTATACTTTACGGAGCGTTAAAGATGAGATGCGCGATAATCTGATTATTTCTCTAAAAGAAAATAAAAACTTATTTGCCGGTATCAGAGGCTATGAAAGCACTGTCATCCCACAGCTTCAAACTGCTATCCTCTCCCGGCATAATATTATTTTATTGGGTTTACGTGGTCAGGCAAAAACACGAATTGCCCGGTTGATGCTTAATTTCCTGGATGAATATATGCCAATAGTTGAAGGATCCGAAATTAATGATGATCCTTTTCATCCACTGAGCCGCTTTGCAAAAGACATGATTAATGAAAAAGGAGACAATACCACATTGACATGGATTCACCGAAATGAGCGATATACTGAGAAATTAGCAACCCCGGATGTATCGGTAGCCGACCTTATCGGAGATGCCGACCCCATTAAAGCAGCTTCATTAAAGCTTCCTTACAGCGATGAAAGGGTTATACATTACGGCCTGATACCGAGAAGCAACAGAGGATTATTCGTTATCAATGAATTGCCCGACCTGCAGGCAAGAATACAGGTATCTCTTTTTAATATATTACAGGAGGGTGATATTCAGATCCGGGGCTTTAAATTACGCATGCCCCTGGATATTCAGTTTATTTTTACAGCTAACCCGGAGGATTATACCAATAGAGGGAGCATCGTTACTCCCTTGAAGGACAGGATCGACTCACAGATACTGACGCATTATCCAAAAACTTTAGAAATAGCACAAACGATTACGGAACAGGAATCAAAAATCAGCGAAGAGTTAAAAAACAGCATCTATTGCGCTCCTATTTTAAAAAGAATTATCGAACGGGTGGCCTTCGAATCCCGCGAAAGTGAATTTGTAGATAAGAAAAGCGGTGTTAGTGCACGACTCACCATCAGTGCATATGAAAATTTATATAGTTCTGCCTACCGAAGGATGCTGATGCAGGGGAAAGAAAAAGAATTTATCCGCATCACCGACCTGCTCAGTATTATCCCCAATATAACCGGCAAGGTAGAACTGGTATATGAAGGCGAGGTGGAAGGCGTATCCAATGTAGCCCAGAATTTACTGGGCAAAGCCATCCGTACTGAATTTCTGGAACATTTTCCCGATCCTAACAAATTAGCCAAATCCAAACAAAGAGCCAATGGCCCTTTTGAAAAAGTAGTAGGATGGTTCAACGACAATACGCTATTCCTGAATCCCGACCTCAGCCTTGAAGAATATACCAGGCGAATCACTAAGGTCGACCATCTAAAGGATATTGTGATGCAATATACCAAGGGATTACACGAAATAGACACCTTGATTTATATGGAATTTGTGTTACATGGCCTGGCAGAATATAATAAGCTAAGTAAGTTTGTGAGTGAAACAGAAATAAAATTCTCTGACCTGATGAACAGCATGTTAAATGTTGAATTACCCAGGGAGGATGAAGAAAGCTAACAATCGTTAGCAAATAGGATTACTGCAATTCAAATAAATTCATTTTCTTTGAATCAGCTAATGCGTATAATCCTTCTTTTCTGTTTTATTCTATCGTGTAAATTGTTTTACGCCCAGACGGATAGCATTAGCAAAACCGACACCTTATTGAGTCAAAGTCCCAAACCCGGCATCTTAATAGCTGATACATTAAGCATCTGCAGCATCAATTACTGTGATCGTGGGATCGCCTCTTATTATGGCAGGCAGTTTAATGGGCGCTTAACCAGTAGCGGTGAGCGGTTCGATATGTATAAATATACTGCTGCACACAAAACGCTGCCCCTGGGCACCTATGTTGTTGTTACCAACCTATCTAATAACAAATCGATTATCGTTAAGATAAATGACCGGATGCCTCCCTGGAATAAGAGGGAAATCGATCTTGCACAAGGTGCTGCAGGCTATCTGGATTATATAGGCGCTGGACTAACAAATGTACAGATTGAAATTTATAAGCCTAAATTAGCCTATAAATAAAGGTACTATCACTCTCGTAAATCATGATGACTTATCAATTTATCCTAAGTTCGATAGAAGACCGTATCGCAACAATTACAATAAACCGCCCTGAGAAGCTTAACGCACTTAACAGGGCGCTTTTGCAGGAAATAAAACATGCAGTATTAGAGGCCCAGGCCAATCCGGACATTGCCGGGATCATACTAACAGGCAGTGGTATCAAAGCTTTCGCTGCTGGAGCTGATATTGAAGAATTTTCAACTTATTCTATTGAAGAAGGTGCTGCACTCTCTGCTGCCGGACATGCCGTAATGAATACGATTGAGAATTCTACCAAACCAGTGATCGCTGCTGTTAATGGGTTTGCTCTGGGGGGAGGATGTGAATTGGCCATGGCCTGTCATATACGAATTGCTTCCGCTAATGCGAAATTCGGCCAGCCGGAAGTTAATCTTGGCCTTATCCCGGGATACGCAGGAACGCAAAGGCTCATACGTTATATTGGCAAGGCGCAAGCCCTCCAATTATTGCTCACCGGCGATTTGATCAAGGCAGAAAAAGCCCTTGCACTCGGCCTTGTGAATGCAGTTGTGCCACAGGAAGATTTATTCAATCACTGTGCGGGTATCTTAAATAAAATAAAAACGAAATCACCGCTGGCCATCGCCCGTATTTTAAAATTATCAAATAATTATTTCGAAGGAACGGGATTTGAAGAGGAAATTAAAGAATTTGGTGACAGCTTTGGTACAGATGATTTTAAAGAAGGTACTAATGCATTCATTAACAAAAGAGAAGCGAAATTTACCGGGAACTAACCTTGTAACAAACATCAACTAAAACATCATCGCGAATTAACCGGGCTCAGAAATAAATACCTCAATTAATCTCTGAATTCATAGCCAACCCCCCTGTGAGATATAAAATGAACGGGATTATGTGAATCTTCCTCAAACAAACGCCGGAATGCCAAGATGAAATTATCAATCGTACGGGTGATAGGCGCTACTTTATATCCCCAAACGGTATGTAATATCGTTTCCCTGCTTATGACAATACCTTTATTTTCGATAAGCAATTTTAAGAGCATCATCTCGCGCTTGGTTAGCTTGATTTTCTCTTTTACACCTTCCGCGTCATAAGTTTCGAAATTGATCATGTTTTTCTTGCCGAATTTATAAACGCTGCTCACCCTCTGAGCGGCTACGGCCCGGTCATCTTTTGTGATCAGGTTCTGGATGCGCAAAAGCAGCTCTTCCAGGTTAAATGGCTTCGTCACATAATCATCCCCGCCCTTGCGTAAGCCCAGTACAATATCTTCACTGGTATTTTTTGCCGATAAAAATAAAACGGGAATGGTCGCATTATGAATTCTGATATTTTCACATAAGCGTATGCCATCCATATCCGGAAGCATCACATCCAATAATGCAAGATTGTAATCATTGTTTTCTTTGAATAGACTTAAGGCGGTTTTGGCATCACCTGCCACATCAACGCTGTAGCCATCCATTTCCAAATTCAGTTTCAAAGCTTCCTGAAGATGTGTTTCATCTTCTACAAGAAGAATCTTTTTATTGTTAGACATAATAATTGGTTTTAAAATGGCAATAGAATTACAGGCAATATGAGAAATGACCCCAATTTATAAAAACTCTATTTCAAAAATACTACCTTTAGGCTTGTTATCAGTTATCCGGATACGCGCATTATGCTTTTTTGACACTTCTTTGACAATGTAGAGTCCGAGCCCCGTACCCTTCGTACGGCGTGTATTTTCATTACCAACCCGGTAAAATTTATTAAACACCAATTCCTTCTCTTTGTCGCTAATGCCCATTCCCTGATCGGAGATTTGTAATTTCGTAGTTTCCTTTTTAACCAGGCTTATATTTATCGTACTATGAAGTTCAGAATATTTACAGGCATTTTCAATCAGGTTGCTTACCACGAGCATTAAAGTGAATTTATCTCCCCTTACGATAATATCCGGTTGAATCTCGGAGTGAATAGTATATTGCCCCTCCCTGGAATGCTTGAATTTTTCCACTTCCTCCATTAATAATTCACTGAAATTAATATTATCAAAGATATATTGGTATCCACTGCTCTCAATCTTTGTTGCTACTAGCACATTTTCCGATAGCTCATTCAATCGTTCTATATCCTTTAAAGAATTTATAATCATCTTTTCGGTTTGCTCCTTTGTCAAAACCCTCTTTTGCATTGTTTGCAGATAAAGTTTTATAGATGCTATAGGCGTTTTAAATTCATGGGTGACGGATAGCAAGAAATTTCGTTGCTGCTTCTCCGTGGCTACCACCTTCCTATTGCTTCTAATCACATACCAGATACCAAGAATCAAAACAATAAAAAACGTAAATCCCTCGGTGATCCACATGCGTTCCTTACGCTTGAACCTGTTCTTTAAAACAATGAACCTGTTGTCCATATATTCAAACCTGATTATAGAATCAATATTCTGATTATTGATAATTTTAATAGGCTCGTCGGGATGAACCTGACTGAAAAAGCTTTCTGCTATGGCAGGATCCACATTGATTTCTTTCCCTGAAAGCATATAACACAGGCCCTTCTCACTCTTAAATTCGTCCTTAAATGCCCGATGGTAAAAGTCCGCCCTAAGCTGACGGTATTTTTCGTCCATCAACGCCTTATCTGAAATATAATTTGAATTGCTGAGGATAAATAAAGAATAGAACCACCAGCTAAAAGCAATAAGTATAAAGGCTGCAAGAAAATAAATCAGGGTATTGGCTTTCATAATTCACAAAGGTAAAGAAATTGCGGGATGCTCTCCATTTAACCGACATTATAGATTAAAGTCCATACGATATTTAAAACCTACTATTCTACTTTAGCTTTTTGTTATGGTAATTTTTTATGAAAATAACGCCCTTTTCTTAAACGATGTATAGCACCCCTTTTGGAAATTGATCAGGGAAAATTGTTGTAAAAATTAATTTAGGGACTCATTTTATGCTTTTATGAAAAAATAAACAGACTTTATTTTTAGGACACCAATTTAAATGTCTGAACCTTTATAAAGAAAAAAGATCCCATGAAATTCTTATCTGTAGTTTATAAAATACAATTCTGCATTCTATTTTTTTCTAAGCCCTGGAAAAGGGGCCTTCAAACAAAGACCATGCCAAATAAAAGGCTGATTTTGTTGCGTTTTGGAGATACAATTAAATTGTTGCAGACTTGCATACTGATGTTTTTAAAGCAACAAAGAGAGGTATAAATATGTTAACTATTTTAATTTATCAAAACATGAAAAGATTGACAGCTATGAAATCTTTAATGACTTGTAGTCTCAACAAAACTACAAACACTACTATGAAAACAAGACTATTTATCACCTCTCTTTTGTTGTTTATCCTCAACCGCCATAAATTTTCTACCCTATGCCGGGCTTAGCATCAAATATTAAAACCTAACAAATTACCCAAAACTATAAAAATCAAAAATAACCCAAAACTGAAAACATAAAATCTATCACTATGAATATACTA
>JBBRJE010000136.1:0-7700 GCA_038219845.1 Bacteroidia bacterium | reverse complement strand
ATGAGAGATAATGTAGAAGAGTTTATGTATAAAAGAAAAAATGATAAAATCCAGGTGCAAAAATATTTTCGTGAAAAGCACGTCAGATATGCAGCATAGAAAATTAACGCGACTTAATTGATGACCACATTAATAATTTGTGAATTACTATTTTTCCGAATACTTCCCGACGCATATGTGAAAGGAATATTGAGGGCGTAAAAACCCCGAAGGGTGTTCAATAATAATAACCGTAGGTAGCGCCCAGCGTAACCTACGGAACGATAACCCTGGGTAACCAACGGAACGAATGAAGATTTTAGTGGGAACCCCGAAGGGTGTTCAATAATAATAACCGTAGGTAGCGCCCCGCGTAACCTACGGAACGGTAACCCCGGGTAACCAACGGAACGAATGAAGATTTTAGTCGGAACCCCCGAAGGGTGTTCAATAATAATAACCGTAGGTAGCGCCTGCATAACCTACGGAACGATAACCCCGGGTAACCAACTGAACGAATGAAGATTTTAGTCGGAACCCCGAAGGGTGTTCAATAAAATTAATCCTTCTATCAAAATTAAAACTTAATTAAAAAATATAATGTCAGTATACACCCAAATCCTTTATCAAATCGTTTTTTCAACAAGTACAGAGACAAAACATTACTCGAAACAAACAGGGAACTACTTTTCCGTTATGTCTGGGGTATACTGGAATAAAAAAAAATGCACCCTTTACCAAATTAACGGCGTTGAAGATCATATCCATATAGCCACCCATATTCACCCTTCCGTTGCACTTGCCGACCTGGTAAAAGATATAAAAGTGGCGTCGTCAATTTGGATCAAAGAGAAAAGAATATTTCCTGATTTTAGTTCATGGCAGGAGGGTTACGGGGCCTTTACATATTCAATTAAAGAAAAAGATTCTCTAATGTATTACATTAAAAACCAGAAAGAACATCATAAGAAAATATCATATAAAGAGGAATATATTAAATTGCTAAATGAACACGGAATAAATTTTGATGAAAGGTATCTTCTTTAATTTAACCCCTGTCGGGGGTTGGGGTGGCCAACGCATCATACCAACTTTACATGTTTCATACTTTGCGCGTTCCATACGTTTCACGTATGGTTATTATTGTTCAACCCCTGTCGGGGTTGGGAAAGCCATGTATCATACCAACTTTACATGTTTCATACGTTGCGCGTTCCATACGTTTCACGTATGGTTATTATTGTTCAACCCCTGTCGGGATTGGGAATACAACGCATCATACCATACATTGCACGTTTTCCATACGTTTCACGTATGGTTATTATTGTTCAACCCCTGTCGGGGTTGGGATGGCCGCATATCTTATTTCATTTAATTCCATACAATAATTTTTTGCCCGCATCAACATTAATTTGTACGTTTGTTATTCTAAGAAGGATGGAATGAAAAAAAAATTAAATCTTTTACTGGTTTTTATTGCCGGTATTCAATTTGGACTTCTTGCTCAAACAGGTATTGCCTGCAAAAACTGTGTGTATGCCAAGTCAGAAATAATAAAAGATACGACTCCCCAGAGACGGATACAAATAAATGGTAAGCAAGGAGGATGGATAGATAATTGTGAATTGAAGTTCTGGGATTCAATAGTTGTGACGCCACCGGCAACTGATCATAATGGCCTGCCTTATAATGTGCAATTTTATCAATGCATTGTACAAAACAAAAAAGGGGCAAAGGTATTTACCGCGTTTAGTTCCAAATTAAATAGTGATTTAATTGATTGCATTTCACAATGCTCGGAAAAGGATCTGATAATCTTCTTTAATTTTAAATTATGCAGAGAGGGATTACCGGCGAAGAGCATTGATTCCGGTCCGGTATTCAGGATGCAGAAACAGCTTTGAAAACCTCTGTTACTCTTTTTTTTAACTTTCTGGTTTATATCCTCGTATTGCTTCTAAATGTAGAATAAGAAATTGTGTAGAAGAAATATCAATTGCATCAATCTATCCTCTCAATCTCCGCACCCAGCGCATTCAACCTTGTATCAATATATTGATAGCCCCGGTCAATCTGTTCTACATTATGGATGGTGCTTGGAGTTTTTGCACTTAATGCGGCGATAAGTAAGGATACTCCCGCGCGTATATCGGGGCTGCTCATGGTGATGCCGCGCAACTGTTGCTGCCGCCCCAAACCCATGACTGTAGCGCGATGCGGGTCGCATAAAATAATTTGCGCGCCCATATCAATTAAATTATCTACAAAAAATAAACGGCTCTCAAACATTTTTTGATGGATCAAAACATTCCCCCGCGCCTGAATGGCAGTCACTAGAATGATGCTTATCAGATCGGGTGTGAAAAGGGGCCAGGGGCCATCAGCCACAGTTAAAATACTGCCGTCAATGAAGGTGTCTATCTTATAAGAATCCTGCGCTGGAATAAACAGATCATCTTCTCTTTCCTGTACATCAATTCCCAGTCTTCTGAAAATGGTAGGGATGATTCCGAGGTCTTGTATTCCAGCATTTTTTATCGTAAGCTCGCTCTGGGTCATGGCAGCAAGCCCAATAAAACTGCCCACTTCAATCATATCGCTGAGCATGCGGTGGCTGGTTCCATTTAAGGTGTCAACTCCTTCTATTCGCAATAGATTACTTCCTATGCCTGTGATCTTTGCGCCCATGCTGTTAAGCATTTTACATAATTGCTGCACATAAGGTTCGCAGGCGGCATTATAGATGATCGTTTCCCCTTTCGCCAAAGAAGCGGCCATTACAATATTTGCCGTTCCTGTTACAGAAGGTTCATCAAGCAACATATACCTGCCTTTGAGGTTGGTGGCATCTACTTTATAAAATTTTGTTGCTGCATCATACTCAAATTTGGCACCCAGGGCCATGAATCCGGTGAAATGTGTATCCAGCCTTCTCCTTCCAATCTTATCGCCTCCGGGCGCAGGTATATACCCTTTGCCAAATCGTGCAAGCAAGGGTCCCAGGATCATAATGGAGCCCCGTAAGGCTGCACCCTTCTGCTTAAATTCCAGGGTGTTTAAATATTCCAGGTTAATATTTTTGGATTCAAACTCATAGGTGTCCTCCGTAATTTTAGTAACGGTAACACCAAGGTCCTGCAAAAGCTCGATCAGCTTCATCACATCCCTGATATTGGGAATATTTGATACAGTGACTTTTTTAGGGGTCAGCAATACCGCCGAAATTATTTGAAGTGCTTCGTTTTTCGCGCCCTGCGGCGTGATCTCACCTTGGAGCCGCGCATTTCCTTGAATTACAAATGAAGACATATTTTGAATTACAATGGCTAATTAGGATTCAAAAACTATTTCTTGAATTTATAATTGGGATTGTTGGGGTTATTGCTGTTTGGATTATTATTCCGGTTGGGATTATTATTAGGGCGGTTCTGGTTATTGCGGTTCTGGTTATTCTGGTTATTGCCCTTGAAATTTTTATTATTATTCCTGTTCTGGTTATTCGGACGGAAAGGGTTATTGTTCGGAATATTTTTTCCCTGGATTTTCTCATAGCGAAAGCTCATTCCTTCGTAGGGTGTAAGCAAGCCCTTCGACAATTCAACCATTTGTTGTGCAATAGCTTCGTCGCTTACATTCTCATCGTTCCATGCTTTATGATAGGTCTTCATCAGGTTGCCCATAGCCTGTGCGAAAGCTTTACGTTCTTCACCTTCTTCGAGCTCGCCACATTTTTTCAGAAGCATTTCAATGCCTTTGCCATAAAAACGCACTTTCGGAACTGCGGTATTATAAGGAACAGGAGTTGGCTTTGCTGCCAGTTCTTCTGGACTAGGCTTCTCAAAAGGTGAATCCACATCCAGGTTAAAATCAGCCATCACATACAGATGATCCCAAAGCTTATGTTTAAAATCAGGCACGTCACGCAAGTGCGGGTTAAGCTGGCCCATCACCTGGATTACGGCTAATGCCAGCCTGTTGCGTTCGGTGCGGTCATCGGTAGATTGCACATATTCTACCATATTCTGAATATTACGGCCATATTCAGCAATAATTAAATTTTTGCGTTGCGTATTATATTCCATCTCACCACCCGGCACTTGAGTTAAATTCATATACTGCAAATATAAACAAAAATATAAATAATGGATGGTGATTCATGGACTTGTCAAACAGTTGAAAACAACGGAGAAAAAATATATTATTACCAATTAATTGGCCATGCCTTTATTAAAATAGTTGCATTCGGAATAATAAATCAATAATTTTGGAAACCGTTAGGTGTATGCCTTAAACCCAAATGAAAAAGTTAATATTCATTCTTCCAATGCTGGTCATTATCTCAGTCCTTGCCTGGAATATCCGCATCCACCCCCAATTGCAAAAAGCAGCGTCTGCGGTAATTGCAGACAGCATTACAAGATATAAGCTCAATACCAATACTGTTAGAATCAGGATCAAAAAAAGCGAGTACCTGCTGGAACTATTTATTGATAATAAAAAAGTAAAATCCTACCCGGTTGTATTTGGTCCCGACCCGGTGAATGATAAAACCCATGAAGGCGATGGCTGCACGCCGGAAGGAATTTATAAGATAAAAGCGAAATACCCGCACCGTAGCTGGTCCTATTTTTTATGGATAGACTACCCCAATGAAGCCGCCTGGATGCGATTCAAAGCAAATAAAAAAAGTGGAAAAATTACTAAGCAGGCTTTCATTGGAGGTGATGTAGGGATCCATGGTGTTCCATTTTTAACCGGCGATTTTGGGAGCAATCCTTCGCCTACAGCGCCGCATGCGGATTATATGATTGACAAAAAAATTAACTGGACCCTGGGCTGTATCTCCTTAAAAACGGAAGATATTAAAGAGATATATAAATACGTTCCTGTAGGAACGGAAGTGGAGATAATTCATTAGGGATTCATTGATGTTGCTAATGTAACGACTGGTCGCGACCTGTCCCTGCAATCGCAAAACCATAGACTGAAAACTGACGTCCAACGGCTATTGCCAAATATATTTTTCGTAAATTTGCAATAAAAAAACCTATTAACCATGATTGATCTCCTAGAAAAAACTCAAATCACGATGCCTGTTACCTTTACAGCCCAGGCGATAGCTGAAATAAAAAGATTACTGAATTCAGATCAAACTACACCCGGCACTGTATTGCGCGTTGGTGTTAAAGGCGGCGGCTGCGCCGGTATGACCTATATATTAGCATTTGATAAAGTGGAAGAGAATGACAGCCATTTTGAATATGAAGGTGTTCCAATGATCATGAATAAAGCCCATGGGATGTATCTTATCGGTATGCAAGTGGATTACCAGGATGGCCTGAATTCCAGGGGATTTGTTTTCGTTAATCCCAATGCTAAAAGCACCTGCGGATGTGGCACCTCATTTAGTGTATAAATTGGGGGTTATTTAATACATCCATTTTACATCGATCTTTATTTTTATGAAATGATTCACCTTTAACCACTAACCGTTATATTGCATTTCATCGAGAATTTCAAAATGGCACTGATAAGCATTCGCGGCAATATGCTTCGAAGTGTGCTTACCATGCTGATAATTGCTTTTGGGATTATGGCGCTGGTATGTATCAATACCGCTGTTGAAGCCTTGAGAAGCTCTTTGAATGACAGTTTCAGCGCTCTTGGAGCCAATACATTCAATATACGAAACAGGGCAACTAATGTGGGTTTTGGAAAACCACGTGCTAAGAATATAGTCTTCAGGAATATCTCCTATACAGAAGCAAGAAGATTTGAAGAAGATTTTTCCTACCCTTCCCGTATTTCAATTACGGTGAATTGTTCATCCAATTCAATTCTAAAATATGAAGAAGAAAAAACAAACCCCAATATTGTAATCATTGGCGGCAATCAAAATTATCTTACCAATACCGGCCTGAAGATTGATAAGGGAAGAAATTTTTCTGTAAACGAATTAAATGCGGGCTATCCTGTTTGCATTATAGGCAGTGAAATTGCAGATAAGCTTTTTGGGAAAAGTAAAATTGATCCGCTGCAAAATTCACTGAATATCGATGATAAAAAGTATAAGATTGTGGGCGTGCTTATTAAGGCAGGCAATGGTATGGGCTTCAACCCCGACAGGTGGTGCATCATTCCTTTATCCAATGCCCGATCGGCATTCGTTTCCGAGAACAGCTCCTATGCACTGAATATCGCGGTGGATAACGTAAACAAGCTGGATCCGGCCATGGATGAGGCAACCGGCACCATGCGAAATGTACGCAATCTGAGGGTTAAAGATGATAATAATTTCCAGATTTCCAGAAGCGACAGCCTGGCACAGAAGCTGGGAGAGCAGCTCATTTATCTGAGAGCTTTTGCAATTATCGTGGGATTGATTACTTTGCTTGGCGCCACCATAGGGCTGATGAATATTATGCTTGTGAGCGTCACCGAACGCACGTATGAAATTGGAATAAGGAAGGCATTGGGTGCTAAATCTAATTCCATATTACAACAGTTCCTTATTGAAGCTGTCACCATCTGCCAGTTTGGTGGTTTGTTTGGAATTTTTCTCGGTATCCTTTTAGGAAATATTGCAGCGATATTTTTCAAAACCCATTTTGTAATCCCCTGGGGCTGGGTAGGTATCGCTTATTTTATTTGCCTAATCGTAGGTCTGCTCGCCGGAATTGTCCCTGCGCGAAAAGCATCCCGCCTGGATCCTATCGAATCATTAAGATATGAGTAAAAGGCGTAAGGCATAAGGCGTAAGGCATAAGTCGTTAAGGCATAAGGCATAAGTCGTAAGGCATAAGTCGTTAAGGCATAAGGCATAAGTCGTAAGGCGTAAGTCGTAAGGCATAAGTCGTAAGGCATAAGTTATAATCATCGCTGTATTATTGCCATTCAATTCTTCATTGTCAATTCTCCATTGCCCTTAAACCTTTCCTCTACTTTCGTATCATAGCATAAAACAAGCATTCTTAATTTCTTAATTTTATGAATTCGAAAATCCACAAAAACAATTGGCAAAGCGTATTAAAAGGCCTTTCAAAAATCATTGCGATCATCACCATTATTATCTTCGCTTTTTTTTCACAATTAAACGCCCAGGTTTATATCCGGGTTTGTCCACGGCCCCCTGTATATGTGAGGCCTGCCGCTCCACATCCCGGTCATATCTGGATTGATGGCGATTGGGTTTATAATGGTCATGGGTATGTATGGCGTGAAGGCTATTGGGCGCCCGTAAGGCCGGGAAGTGCCTGGATTCAGGGTCATTGGAAAAACAGCCGCCGCGGTTATAGATGGATACCGGGGCATTGGAGGTAAGTGTAATGGTTAATTAATAATTAATAATTAATAATTCAATGTCGTTTATTTAAGGAAACCTTGTGCAATACAGGAACCACAAAAAATACAAAAGATGAATTCATTCTTCGTGTGTATTCTTATTCATTCTTTGTGCTTCCTGTATCAAAACTCTTATCCTAACGACATTAATTACTAATTAACCTTCATTTCCTGACACTAATTTTTATATGCGCCGTACGCCCTTTATCATCGGTGCAACTGATCTTATAATCCCCCGGATCAGGCTTAAAGAATACTTTTTCCAAAGGATTGGTTTTTATATAAAAGCGATCATTCAGATACCAGTATACCTGCTTTACATCGTTATGCACCTCACAAATTAATTGTAATTTATCCTCGCTGTTTTGATCCACGATATA
>JBBRJE010000135.1:0-7707 GCA_038219845.1 Bacteroidia bacterium | reverse complement strand
ACAGCCCGTTGCCTCCTGATTTTTTATATAACTTTGCTCCGGTGAAGAAAAAAATTTTAATCACGGGAAGCAACGGGCTGCTCGGGCAGAAACTGATAGAGCAGCTCGCTGCGCATGAAAGTTTTGAGCTCATTGCTACTGCACAAGGAGCCAACCGGTCAGCGCTTACCTCCGGTTATATCTTTGAAACGATGGATATCGCGAATGCCAAAGAGGTAGAACGGGTAATTTTAAAGTACCAGCCGGATTTTATTATTAATACAGCAGCCATGACCAATGTTGATGCCTGCGAATCGGAGAAAGAAATATGCCTTACATTAAATGTAAGCGCAGTAAAATTTTTAGTTGATGCCGCCAATAAGGCGGGCGCGCATTTTATTCAATTAAGCACCGATTTTATTTTTGATGGAATGGGCCATGGGATGTACGATGAAAAAGCTGTCGCTCATCCCCTGAGCTTCTATGCCGATAGTAAATTAATGGGCGAGCAAGTGGTACAAACATTCTCCGCGAAATGGTCGATTGCCCGCACTATCATTGTATACGGCGTAGTATCGGATATGAGCCGAAGCAATGTGATCTTATGGGTGAAGAAAAATCTGGAGGAGGGAAAAAAAATAAATGTTGTTGATGACCAATACCGAACCCCAACATTGGCTGATGATTTGGCCAGGGGCTGCATTCAGCTTGCTGAAAAGGAGGCCGAAGGGATTTATAATATTTCAGGGAAGGATTTTATGAGTATTTATGAATTGGCACAACGTGTAGCAAAATTCTGGAATCTTGATATACACTTAATCTCGCCATCGAAAAGCGAAAGCCTTAACCAAGCTGCCAAACGGCCACCGGTAACAGGATTGGATATCTCTAAAGCAAGAAAAGATTTAGGCTACGATCCGCTAGGCTTTGAGGAAGGATTAGCTGAAGTGGAAAGGCAGTTGCGAATACAGAATGAAAGAATAGCGAAGCGAAAGAATAGCGAAGCGAAGGAGTGAAAGAATGAATGCAAACAAGGGTATGGATTTAAAGCAACCTATGAGCGATGCAATTATTATATTTAGTATTAAGTATAAAGTATTAAGTATAAAGAGTATAAAGTATTAAGTATAAAGTAATGAACGTGCGGCTTTGTCTTTCATTTGTATTTTGCATTCATTCTTTCATTCCTTCACTCCTTCATTCCTTAATTCCTTCACTCTTTCGCTTCGCTATTCCTTCATTTGTATTTTGTCATTCCACATCAAGCTTCCTCCCTACTACATGGGCTATGGGCTTTAGCTTCTCTAACATGGTAATGAACTGTTCTGGAAATAGAGTTTGGGGGCCATCGCTCAAGGCCATTTCCGGGTTATTATGCACTTCCACCATAAGTCCGTCGGCGCCGGCAGCAATGGATGCCAGAGCCAGCGGTGTGACGCGATGACGCAGACCGGTGCCATGACTTGGGTCGCTGAATACAGGCAGGTGGCTTAATTCTTTTATAATGGGAAAAGCAGCGATATCAAGGGTGTTGCGAACACTATCATCGAAAGTGCGAATGCCCCGCTCACATAAAATCACTTTCTCATTACCCCCACTCAGGATATATTCTGCGCTCATAAGCCATTCGGTGATCTTACTGCTCATGCCACGCTTCAGCATCACCGGCTTATCTATTTTACCCAGCTCGGTAAGCATATAGAAATTCATCATATTGCGTGTGCCTACCTGAAGAATATCGGCGTACTCATATACTTCATCGAGAACGCTGAGGTCGATAATCTCTGTTACAACCCTCAGGTTATATTTGTCGGCTGCCTGTCGTAAAAGCTGCAAACCTTCTACTGCCATACCCTGGAAGGTATAAGGAGAAGTGCGTGGCTTGTAGGCACCGCCGCGAATAAATTTTACCCCGTTATCATACAGCAGCTTAGCGATCGCGAATATCTGCTCTTCACTTTCCACCGCACAGGGGCCGGCTATAATATTGATGGTATTGCCACCAATGGTTATTCCGTTGACATCAAAAGTGGTTTGGTCTCTTTTCCAGCTGCGACTTGCCAGCTTATAGGGTTCATGCACCTCAAAAACATCCTGCACCCCTTCCAGAAGCTTGATCCTGCGAATATCAAAATCCTGGGGGAATTCACTAATCGCAACGATATTTCTATCATTTAATGTAGCGTTATGAATTTCTAAATTTAAATCGGAAAGCCTGCGAAGGACTTCGCCCACCTGCTTTTTTGAAAGATTGGGTTTTAAAACAACAATCACCTTCGGTTAGTTTTGAATCGTATAATATATTTTTACTTTTATTCCTGATCCTTTTCTGGTATCCATGATTACATGACTGGCAGCTATAGGATTATCGGTAGGGATGATAAGATACAAGCCTCTGTTTTTCGAGGTGCTGCCGGTGGCCTTATATTCATTGAACAATTGCTGGGCATGGAGGGTAAAATTAAATTTATATTCATTCGCAGCCGAATTATAGTTTCCTCCATAAAATGGATTGATCGGAGTAGCACCCGAATAAAATATATCTTTTATAAAATCATTTCTACCGGTGGTTTCATTGGGCTGTAATAAGCGCAATCCCGGGGGCGCATAATATTCTGTGCTTAGCTGACTGGCATAAGGCTTCACAATGAGTTCGGCGCTGTTGATGGCTATATTATTGTATTTTTTAGCCAGTTCATAAAGATAAGGAATCTCTATCTTCATTTTATACCTGCCCATGGCCTGGATAAAACAGGTATCCTGGTTGCTAAGTGAGCCGGTATAGGCATAGGTTCGGGGCACCGATGCATGTGTGATTTCATGAACATAGGTATTCACCCTGCGTGATGAATTTTCCACTGTAAAAGATACGGAAAGGGAGTCGTCATAATATACCACAAGGGCTGATCCAACGGGGATATTGAACCTGTTTTTGGCTTTCAGATTAACGTAAACAAATCCACCGCTGCCGCCGGGGAGTGCAGCCTCGCTAATGACAGATAATCCTTTGAAATAATTCAGGAAATCGGCATTGGTGGAAAATGCGGAGGCAGGTGCATTAAAAAGCTTATTCTTAGCCCAAACCGGATCTAATTTAAAGTGAAGGCAGGGCGGTATTTTTGTTGATTCAGATCCTTTGACGATTGGAATACTATCGTTCATATTTAATTTTCCATACCATGATCCGATGCTCAAGGCATCATAGCTGATATTACTATTAGTATAATAGGTGCGGTTTGTTTCAAGCGCCTCGCTAAGCTCATGAATGGTAAACCTTTGGGGGGAGCTTATATCTCCGAAGCTACGGTTACCTTCCGAACCATCGGGTGCGAGAAAGCTTATATAGAGCACTGCCGAATCAAATTTGGTAGCGGGGCCAAAAGAAAAATTGTCTCTCGGTAAATAATATTGTGCCGAGACACCTGCCCTTGATTGATCGAAAATATTGTTATTGCTTGTGCCTAGCACATTGTAGGATAATTCAGAGCTGACCAAAGAATCTTCTGCAAGGGTGCGTGTGATTAAGGTCAATGTATCGGTGCTAAAGATGCTGCTATTATTGGCATCGGGCACTAAGCCATTTCCAACATTATCCTTACGCTTGCAAGAAATGAGAAAAAGAAAAACAATTAAAAAAAACCCCGCAATCTTCCTCTTATTTTCCATCAATCACTTTATGGTAAAACTCCTCATATATATCTATTAAGTTTTCCGATTCACCCTGGGGAGATTCAAGAACGAGCTTTTTCTTTTGAGAATCAATAAATTTGTCAACCTTGGTATTGATATTGGCCGAAGCGCGAATGATGGCATCTGAATGGGCAATGGCTCCCATATACATGCTGGCGCATTCGCCGTTCTCATAAGGAGCAGTATGCTCCAGCTTAACATGCTGTAAGGAAGCTTTGCGAATAAATTCTTTGCCTAAAGAGCTGTTATATTGATTTTCGAATACAGAGTAAACCACTTTTGATTTACGGAATATGGGATCGTCTTTATACGTTGACTTCAGGTACATTGGAATTAAGCTGGTCATCCAACCCTGGCAATGAATCAGATCGGGTGCCCATCCCAATTTCTTGCATGTTTCGAGCACCCCTTTACAGAAGAAGATGGTACGTTCGTCATTATCCTTAAAAAATTTATCGTTTTCATCGTTAAAAATGAATTTACGATGGAAGTAATCTTCATTATCCAAAAAATAAACCTGGAGCTTGGCTTGCGGCAAGGAGGCTACTTTAATAGTCAAAGGATAATCGGTGTCATCAATATTAATATTGATACCCGACAAACGAACTACTTCATGCAATTTATTTCTACGTTCATTAATCACACCAAAGCGGGGTATGAAAACCCTGATCTCTGTATTTCTCTCCTGGATGTGTTTGGGAAGACGTAAAGCTAAATTAGCAATACCTGAAGTTTCTAAGAACGGGCTCATTTCTGAGGAAACGAACATAATTCTTTTCTTCTGCATATGATAATTGGTTTAATCTTTTTTGGAACTGTTCAGCAAATTTAAGCATTAATAGGCACAAAACGCGGCAGTAACAAGGATTTATGCAAAATAAACTTTTGTTTTATTCGATTATTTTTTGTAATGATAGTATTATTCAAATCATTAAATTTTGAATTTCACCTTTACCTTCCCTCACCAGAAAAGGTATTTCGTTGCTACAGTCGATTACCGTAGAAGGTTGATTATTACCGTACCCATCGCTTAACATGCAATCGATCAGGGTTTCATACTTACCGTAAATTTCATACGGATCAGTGATATAATCTTCAATCTCATTACTGCTGTGAATAGATTTTGATACCAGTGGATTTCCCAGCTCTTCTACCAGCAAACGAGCTATATTATTATCAGGAACCCGGATTCCAACACTTTTTTTCTTATTATGAAAGATTTTGGTGACGTTGGAATTGGCCTTTAATATAAAAGTATAGGGTCCGGGTAAGGATTGCTTCATCAATTTAAATACAGGGGTATCAAACGGGGTAGTGTAATCAGAGATATTCTTCAGGTTATGACAAATAAGGGACAGGTTGGCCTGTTCCGGTTTCGAATTGAATATTTTACACAATTTTTCCAAAGCTTTATAATTCATCAGATCGCAGCCGAGGGCGTAGATGGTATCTGTAGGGAAAATGATCAGTCCACCTTCTTTCAAAAACTTAACTGCTGTTTTTATATGTTGCGAATTGGGATTGGATTCGTTTAATTCGAGGAACATGGAATAATTGATAATTGACAATTGACAATGGCTAATTGACAATTGATAATGGAGAATAACAATTGACGATTGATAATGCCATTAAAAAATTATGTGAATATAGCCAATAATTTTTTATACTTAGAATGACCGCTATCAGAATTTCAATAAATCTTCGGGGCTATCCACCGCAATATTCTCATCATGGGTGACAGCGGTTTGAATATTGAAGCCATTCTCCAGCCACCTGAGCTGTTCGAGACATTCTGCTTTTTCCAGGAATGATTGTGGTAATTTGGTTATGGTCATTAATGTTTTAGGAGTAAAACCATATATGCCTATATGCTTATAAAACTCCTTCCCTTCCCGCTCCGCTGGATTTCTAAAAAAGGGTATCAGGTGGCGGGAAAAATATATAGCCCGGAATGATTTATCGATGATACATTTAACTGTATTGGGTGATTCTAAACCCGCCCGGTAGATTTCAGGTTTGATAAGTGTTGCGATTTTTGTCGCAGGATCTTTAAAACATCCGATCAGCTGTAATATCTGCTCCGGCCGTATCAGCGGTTCGTCGCCCTGAACATTGATAATTACATCATATAATTTATTTGACATAGCGGCCACTTCGGCTACCCTGTCTGTTCCGCTTTCATGAGATGCTGAGGTCATGAGAACGTTTCCAAACTCCTTTACATGATCATAAATCCTTTGGTCTTCGGTTGCCACCATAATATCGATCTCATCAGCAGTAAGCGATTGCACCTTCTCACATTGTTCAACTACGCGGCGTATCATCGATTTGCCGAGAATATCTGCCAGGGGCTTCCCTTCAAATCGTGAACTTTTATAGCGTGCAGGAATTGCGAGTAAGATCTTCATTTGGCGAATATATGGAATGCGGAAGAGAAACCGGAGGCGGGGGCAGCGGGGTGGAGGGAGGCAGGGTTATTCCTTTTTTGATTTGCGGGAGACATTATTCTTAACCTAATCCTTATTTACGAATTAGCAAAAGGGGTTATGATTGTTTATATTTTGAACATATCAATCGCTGATATGGTAATATCCTTTGTGCTTCTTATTGTTCTAAGTGTCTTAGTGGTTAAAAAAACATTTCCTGAATTTTGATCATTAAATTTCAATAAGTTTTGTGTTTTGATCACCACGAAGGCACGAAGAACACGAAGATACACGTTGCACTATATCACCAAACTATCTCCATCTTACAATCTAATGCGGACTATTGTTTATTTTTGCTCCAATGTTTTTAGAACCAAGAAAAGCGGGGCCCAAAGGATGGATTGAACTTATCTGTGGCTCGATGTTTTCGGGAAAAACAGAAGAGCTTATCCGAAGGCTGAAGCGGGCCCAATACGCCAATTTAAAGGTAGAGATATTTAAACCAATCATCGACCGCCGCTATGATGAACTTAATATCGTGTCGCACGATGCCAATAGCATTAAATCGACACCGATAAACTCTTCCTCTAATTTACTTCTTATCTCGGCTAATGTGGAAATTGTAGGTATCGATGAGGCCCAGTTTTTTGATGAAGGCTTGCCGGAAGTATGCGAAACCCTGGCATCGAGTGGGGTAAGGGTTATTGTGGCAGGCCTCGATATGGATTTCATGGGTAACCCTTTTGGACCTGTTCCGGCTTTAATGGCTAAAGCGGAATTTGTAACCAAGGTGCATGCCATTTGTATGCGCTGTGGTGATTTTGCAACCCATTCTTACCGCCTGGTAGAGAATGATTCAACGGTATTGCTTGGCGAGAAGGAAAGCTATGAACCGAGGTGCCGCAGCTGCTTTAATGAAGGGATGAAGGGGACGAGGCGTAAGGGGTAGGGGTGCAAGGTTGAGGTTGAGGTTGAGGTTGAGGTTGAGGTTAAGATTGAGGTTAATACATACGATCGAAATCCTCTTTACACCCAACCTTAATCGCAATCAAGTCTGAATAATTCAGAAACAAGGTTGAGGTTAAGGTTGAGGTTAATACATACGATCGAAATCCTCTTTACACCCAACCTGAACCTCAACCTCAAAGGCCTAAGCGGGAAAGAAGGTTAAGGTTGAGGTTAATACATGCGATCGAAATCCTCTTTACACCCAACCTCAACCTTAACCTCAACCTTAACCTCAATCTCCACCAATTCCGAATTTCTTTTATCTTCGTAACCCTATCTTCGTACCCCAACGTGAAATCAATAATAATAGCGATCGACGGATATTCGAGCTGCGGTAAAAGCACCCTTGCGAAAGCGCTGGCATCGCAGTTGAACTACCGTTATATTGATACCGGCGCCATGTACAGGGCTGTGACGCTGTATTTCCTGGAAAATGCTGTGGATATTGATAACGCTGATGAAATCACAGAATCCCTAAAGAATATCACCATTGAATTCAAACATAATCCTGAAACAAATCAAACTGACACATTTCTTAATGGGGAGGATCGGGAGATCGCCATACGTAGCCTGAAGGTGGCTAATTTCGTGAGCCCTGTGAGCG
>JBBRJE010000134.1:0-7815 GCA_038219845.1 Bacteroidia bacterium | reverse complement strand
ATAGCTAAGTATTTCTTTTGCTGTTGCAATCTCCCAGATTTTTATTTGCGTATCCAGGCTGCCGCTAATCAGATATTTTTGATTGAGACTAAAGAGTACTGTACGCACCTCATTTTGATGGCCCACGAAAGTTTTTATAACGGCACCATTACTGAGATCATATAACCGCAGCATGAAATCGGCTCCGCCGCTGCATAAATATTTTCCATCAGCGCTAAAGTTGATGCTGCAGAACCCTGCGCCATCTTGCTTTATATGCCTTACGAGCTTGCCGCTGGCCATCTCAAATATTTTTATCCAGCTTCCACCGCAGGCTGCCACCAGGCTATTATCAGCACTCACGGCCACCGACATCACAGAGGCATAGGTCATGGCAAATTTTCCATCCATGCTCATGCCCGTGGAGGCGCCATAAGACATCACGAAGGATGTATCATAATATCCCGCCTTGGTCGTATGCGATTCAATCTTATGAATTAGTGTCTTTGTTTCATAATCGTAAAGTAAAACTTTGCCATCATAGGTGCCGGCTACTAATTTTGCACCGTCAGGGCTGATGCTCAATGAGGCAATACCCGCGTGATCCACTTCAATGTTCTCCGATTTATTCCGGTCGGGCCGCCAGAAGATCAGTTTCCCGTCCTTAGTTCCCCCAATATAATTTTTACCATTAGGCGTAAATGTAATACAGGTTACCGGCGCGTTCCCGATGGCCATATTTCCCGAATTGCCATTATTGGGAAAGCTTACCCACGACATCTTCGCATTCATATTACCGGCTGCGATACTTTTATTACGCGGGCTAAAAGCGATATTAGTAAAGAAATTATATTCATCTTCCATAGGGTAGAATGGAAATAATTTCCCTTTCTGCAGATCCCAGACCCCAATATGGTTGCCTGTTTCCAGGTGTCCCGAAGCAAAGGCCAGGTAATTCCCATTGCCGCTTATACTAATGCTTTGAATATATTCGCTTCGGGTGGCAAGGTTACGTACCACCTTGCCGGTGCCGATGCTATACACCTTAGCGCTCCAATCGTTGCTTGCCGTGATGAGAAATTTCCCATCCTCACTAAATTGTAATTGATTGATAAAACCGGTATGCTTCTTCTCGTAATGAATCTCTGCGCCATTGGGATCCTTTAAAACATTGCCATCTATTGTTCTCACATGTATCGACCCATCCTCTTTACCATAGGCTATTTGCGTGCCTTGCTTATTAATGCAACAGGTATTAATTCTAAATGAATCTTTTACGATGTCAATAAATTTTAGCTTCGTAAGTATATCTATGCCGGCAATCTCTTTATAATTGGAGACTACAATTTTATTATTCGCTATGCTTATTGATTCCGGACCACTGATTCCGGGTATCGATCCCGACAAGATGCAGGCCGGGAAATCATAGCTCAGGATTTTTTCTTTTTCATAATCATCGGTGGCAATAATCAGCTGCTTATCATCGGATGTAAAAACTGCAAGCTTGGCCTTCGCTACCGTTATTTTTTTTTGCACTGTGAAATCAGCAATTCTAAGTATGATGATGCCCTCTGAATTGCAGCATGCCAGAAATTTATTATCATGACTCATGGTGATAAAGCTCACCGGGGAATTATAATTTTGATATTGCTTAATTATTTTCCCAGTTAATGCATTCCATTGCAACACTCTTTTATCATCCCAGCTGCAGCTGTAAACCTGTTTGCCATCAGCGCCGAGTTGTACGTCATAAACCATGCCTCTGTGCCCGTTGAAAGTCCGGATAAGCTGCCCTGTTCCCATATTCCATAATTTAACTGTATGATCCATGCTTCCTGTAGCTGCAAGAGCGGCATCAGGGGTAATGCTCACACAGCTTACCCGATCGCTGTGCCCTAGCTGTATCAGCGTTTCAGCCTGTTGTGCAATTAATGACAAACTGCTGCACAACAAAAACAGGATAAAGAGATTTTTCATTTTCCGGATCTTTTTTAAACTGCAATTTAAACGTAACCTTTCGATTATAAAATACCATATAAAGGGTATGCCGTGAAATCAGTAATATTCCTAATTTTACGCGATAATTTTATCCTTCAATCATGAAAAAGTATTTAGTAGTTTTCATTTTCGCAATTATTTATAATACCCTCTCCTCACAAAATTTGTATCCCTATAAAAAAGACGGCTCATGGGGATATATTGATACAACAGGTAAGGTAATCATCCCTGCGCAATACAAGCTCGCCGGCTTTTTCAGTGAAGGCCTTGCCTATGTTCAGATTGGTGGTGCGCTCGGATACATCGATGAAACAAACAAGGAAGTGATCAAATCGAAATATCCAGCGGCTTATAATTTTAATGAAGGATTTTGCTCGGTGATGGAAGATGAAGACTGGGGGGTGATTAATACCAAAGGTGAAATGGTAATCGAACCAAAATATGCAGCCCCGATGATGTTTCATAATGGCCTGGCCCGCTTTAAGCTGGAACGTGGCTTGTTCTCTACCTATGGCTTTATAAATACCAAAGGTGATACAGCAATTTATCCCAGGTATGAGAAGCTCAGTGAATTTAGCGACGGCGTATGCATGGCTTCAACAGACGGATATAAATATGGATATATAAATACCAAAGGAGAATGGGTAATTCAACCTACCATGGAATTGGGCGCATTGTTTAAAATTAACGGCGAATATGATTTCTCCGATAAGGATTTTAGCAACGGCTATATTGCGGTATCTAAAAAGGAGAAGTATGGACTAATGGATAAAACAGGTAAGATTGTTTTAGATTATAAATTTGATTTTATAGGCAGGTATGCCGAAGGGCTGGCCCCGGCAAAAAAAGATAGCCTGTATGGCTATATCGACCTTAAAGGCAACTGGATAATAAAACCAAAATATAATGGGGCTGAGGTTTTCAGCAACGGGCTGGCTGCCGTTTCCAAAGGTCCTTACCTGGAAGAGAAATGGGGCTTTATCGACCATAGCGGTAAGATTATTATTCCGATTACAATATATTCTAATTTTGATCCCTATAAGCCAATGGTATTTCTCCACGGAGTGATACCGTGTTATATTGAGAGTGGTGTTTTCGGATACATTAACAGGGCCGGTAAAGTGATCTGGAAAATGGAATAGCATGGAGCTCTCAAATTTTTTTTCAGGATGGAACTATTGATGATTAAAGCAATCAGCGTATAAGAAAACAATAACGAGCGCCACTTTGAATGCAAAAACATACTGGTATTTTATTTGCGCTTATATATGCCTTCTTCCTCCGGTTTGTTTTTAATATCTCACTCATCAATGGATTCTGGAATATTTTTCGTTTTCATATTTCTTTATCAGCCCGATAGTGATTGGCGCTATTCCCGTAATTTTTAATGTTCCCGGGTCATCTTCAAGCAATAAAATTTATATAGCTCAACCGGTTATAACGATCCTGATATTTTTTCTTTTTTCTTTTTTTATTTGCAGGGCAGATTTACTATTCTATCTTTTTATCCTGATACCTTATCTGATAGGAGCTATAGCCGGTGGCATGCTCGCAGGATTATACCGTAGAAAATACCAAGTCACCCGGCCCATTTTGTTTTTTATCTTATTCCTTCCCTTTCTTTCCTCTCTTGCGGAGAAACAATTTTACTCCCGTCCTGTTATGTATTCAGTAAGCAATACCATTCTCATCCATGCCGCTCCGCAACAAATATGGGGTAATATTATACGTATCAAAGAAATCAGGGAAGATGAGATATCCAGGGGATTCTTAGATTATGCCGGCTTGCCCCGCCCATTGTACGCCGAGCTCGACCAGGACACCCTAGGAGCCACGCATATCGGGAATTTTGATGATGGCTTATCGTTTTATGAAAAAGTAATTGTATGGGAGAAAAACCAGCGTATTGTATTTGACATAAAAATTATTCCGCCACCGGCAGCGAAAAGCATTTTTGAGAAGCAAATAATGCAAAACGATCATTTCAGAATCATCGGAGCCAGCTATGATCTTACACAGATAGATCCGTTAACGACGCAATTGAGGCTCACATCGTCGTATGAGCTACGCTCCCATATTAACTGGTACAGCGCTCTGTGTGGAAATATTTTATTGAAAGATTTCCAGGCCCGCCTCTTAAGCGTGGTGAAAGCAAGATGCGATAAGTGATATTTATTGAAACGGAATAAACAAAATCCTAAGAAGCGATTTCCATCTTAATTTTTCTGTTCTTAATTTTCTCATTTTTCACCAGGGCGATGGTTGCTTCAATTTTATAAGCTTTGATGGCAGCATAAGAAGTATTATCAAGCACCTCAATTTTACCCAGCTCCTCCTTTGAAAGCTTGCCTTTCTGAAGGAGCATACCCACCACATCCATCTTATTGATCTTATCTTTTTTGCCCGCAGCGATATATAATGTTTTCCATTCCGGAGGGCTGGGAAGCTTAAATTTAGCAGGCAGCGTTTCAATCGCCGGTATGATTTTAAGGAAGGGAGGCAAATGATCCTTTTCTTCCAGCAGAAAATACGCTGTGCCGGTGGCGTTCATTCTTGCGGTCCGCCCATTTCTATGGATCATAATATCCTCAGAAACGGGGAGCTGGTAATGTATGATCGCCTCAATCTCCGGTATGTCGAGGCCCCTGGCAGCAAGGTCGGTGGTGATCAATAATCTTGTGCTGCCATTTCTTAATTTGATCAGCGTCTTTTCACGATCAGGCTGCTCTAATCCACCGTGATAGAAGCCGTGGTCAACACCCATCTCCTTTAGCTGGTGGCTGATGCGGTCCACCGCATCACGGTGATTACAGAAAACAATTTTCGAAGCTTTGCTTAGCTTGGAGATTAATAAAAGTAGTGCATCCAGCTTCTCCATCCCCACCACATGCACCATTTTTATTTCTAAGGATATATTTGTTTTATTTTTAGGAACAGAAAAATTGAGTTCTGCTTTTTTCTTTATCCCAACAAAAGCGGGAATATCATTTAAAGCAGTGGCGGAAGTAAGTATCCTTTTCTGCAAGCTTTTTAGTTCACCGATGATATACGACATCTCGTCCTCAAAGCCTGCTTCCAGCGACTTATCAAATTCATCCAGGATCAGCGTATGAATTTCACTCACTGCAATATTATTATTACCGATATGAAAAGCTATTCTACCCGGTGTGCCAATAAGCAGAGTCGGGGGATCAAGTAAATTATTCTTTTCAATTTTTACCGCATGCCCACCGTAGCATGAGTTGACTTTATATCCCGTGCTCATTTTTTTAAATACCTGTTCAATCTGCTGCGCCAGCTCACGGGTGGGTACTACGATCATCACCTGTACTGCTTTTTTTTCCGGTTTTAATGATTCCAGCACAGGAAGCAGAAAGGCCAATGTTTTACCAGTTCCTGTGGGAGAAATTAAGATAATATCATTAGGTTTTTGAATTGCATCAAACGCCGCCAGCTGCATTGGGTTTAACGCTTCGATATTAAAATTTGCGAGAGTGGAAATTAAGTCCATAGTAAAAAAGAATAATTGAAATTATATTCTCTTAATAGGCAAAAATACCTTTATAAATTTATACTGCACTCATGGTTCCCTGGAGGAGCAACGAAGAAATTAAATTATTTAATTATTATTGTAATATGAAGAGCGGGAGGAGAAATATAAATTGTAACGAAACTTAATTATCCATAACCTATAAAATTAATCAGATGCTGAACAAATTATTCTTTTACTTATTTCTTGCAGGCAGCCTTATTCCTAACCTGTTGTTGGCGCAATTTGTGCAGCAAGGGCCTAAGCTTATTGGTACAGGAGCGCCTGGCAATAGCGACCAGGGCTACGCTGTGAGCATTTCTTCAGATGGTAATACCGCGGTGGTTGGCGGCTGTGTAGATAATAATAATATTGGATCAGTGTGGATATACACGCGCAGTGGAGGATTATGGACGCAGTTTGGAACAAAGATTTCCGGTACGGGTGTCGTCGCAGATTCACGTCAGGGCTGGTCAGTAGCAATTTCTGCAGATGGTAAGACACTTATCGAAGGCGGTTATACTGATGATTCGAGCAGGGGAGCAGCCTGGATTTTTATCAGAAGCGGAAATACATGGATCCAACAAGGTGGTAAATTGGTGGGTACGGGTGCTGTAGGCAAGGCACAGCAAGGCTTTTCAGTGGCGATTTCCGGGGATGGAAATACTGCCCTGGTAGGTGGGATTGCTGATAATAATGGTTCAGGAGCCGTTTGGGTTTATACCCGGAACGGAAATGTATGGACACAACAGGGGGTCAAGCTTATTGGCATAGGTGCTGTTGGGAATGCAGCCCAGGGATGCTCCGTGGCCATCACATCAGATGGTAATACAGCAGCTATCGGGGGGTTTGCAGACAAGAGCTATGCCGGGGCGGTATGGGTTTTCAGCCGAAGCGGTGGAATATGGACTCAACAAGGGACCAAACTTCTTGGAACGGGGGCAACAATAACAGCCGCACAGGGGGGGTCGGTGAGTATCTCTGCCAATGGTAATACGATTTTAGAAGCGGGCTACAACGATAATGGGATTGGAGCGGTATGGGTGTTTACGCGAAGCGGCGGGACCTGGATTCAACAAGGGAAAAAATTAACAGGGACAGGCTGGGTTGGTTTTCCTACCTACCAGGGTTGGTCTGTAGCCCTTGCTCCTGATGGCAATACGGCCATCGTTGGAGATTATAATGATGATACCGGCGTAGGAGCCTTATGGGTTTATACACGTACCGATACGACCTGGACGCAGCAAGGTGGACGCCTTATTGGCACGGGCGCATCGGGGAAGGCCTACCAGGGTTGGTCGGTGGCAATATCAGGTGAAGGAACGCTTATCGAAGGCGGGTATACTGATAATTTTCAAAAGGGTGCGGTATGGATCTTTGTAAACCCGGCTTTAGTAGGTCTCTCCGCTGTTTCAACGGAAATACCAGGGATCTCTTCCGTATCAAAAAACTACCCTGATCCGTTTCATTCCATCACAAAATTTCAATTAAAAATTGCCACTGCGGGTTTAGTAAAACTAACAGTATACGATTTTCTTGGTAAGGAGGTAGCCGTTCTTTTAAATGAACCAAAGCAATCCGGTAGTTATGAAATAGAATTCGACGGCACCGGTAAAGCTGCCGGCATCTATTTTTATATCATGGAAACAAACGGACTGCTTGAAACGAAGAAGATGATTTTGATGCAATAGCTATTTACAAAATCAGGAGTAGTAAAGGCCAATCATTATAAGAAGTGTTAGAAGCGTTCATTGCAGTATACTGATGAAAATGCAATATTCTCTTCCTATAGGAACAAAACCAATTAAGTATGATAGAAGTCCCCGCAAATCCGCATTTTTGTTTTCAAGATTATCTGTATTATTAATTTTATAAATCCCATTGTAATGAAAAATATTTATCTCTTTCACTATTTCTATTTCTATTTCTTTTACTTAATACTTCGATAGCTCAATTGGTAAGATCGACAGCAGCTTCGGGGTTAACGGAATCGTTAAAACAACGATCGGAGCTTCCGGCGTTCCGTATTGCAGGAATGTTTTAGCGTTGTCCGATGGTAAAATTATAGCTACAGGCTATTCCAATATTGGAGGTGCTACGGCGTTTACATTGGTGAGGTATAATAGCAATGGGATAGTGGATACTACCTTCGGAAAGAAAGGAATAACTACCTCTACGATTAATAACTCTACAGGCAATGCAAACTATTGTTCCCTCCTGCAGACTGATGGAAAAATTATCTTAGGCGGTGATTATTATAATGGGTCTTCATTTGCATTTGCAGTATTAAGGTATAATGCCAATGGTAG